>JAUVJT010000086.1 GCA_030592225.1 Candidatus Stahliibacteriota bacterium
GCCAGCTTACGCCCGGGAAGAAGAACGCGGGTTTGTTCGGCTACCTCTATTTCAGCCGACGTCTTTACGTAGATATCCAGATCGGTAGCCAGAAGACTTAAATTTTTGTCTTCAGTAGAACAGAGTATGTTCTGAATGATAGGATACGGGGTGCGTGAAGGAATCACCGGAACTACCCGGTTGATAAGTTTTTCTAACGTGTTTCTCGAAGTTCTAAACCACATGTTTTCTCCTCTAATTCAACAACAATAGAAAAAGAATACTACTTAGGTTGTTGTTGTTGTCAATGTGGGTTTGGTGGATTAGTGGATAAGTTAGAGTCTTAAAGGGAGTTAAGAATCCGCGTTTATGTTGAAAAAACTGTTGAATCATGTGGGTAGGCGTTGATAAGCAGGTGTGTGGATGATAATTCACAATTCTATCCACGGTTTATCCTCTGTTCTATCCCCATGATTCTTTCCTTGAATTCCAGATCTTCCTCGGTCAATTTTTTAATTTTGTCAATGGCGTGGATAACGGTGGTGTGATCCTTGCCGCCAAAAAAGCGACCGATTTCCTTAAGGGAGATTCCCAGTAATTTCCTAATGAGGAACATGGAGGTCTGTCTGGCAAGTGCCAGTGGTGCGGTGCGCCTTCTTCCCTTGATATCCTCAACGGTTGCGTTAAAGGTACGGGACACCTGCTTTACGATACGGTTGGGAGTGGTGCGGGGACGGTTGCGTAAGATATCGTGCAGCACCTCTTCAGCCAGGCCCGTGGTAAGACCCCGACCGGTAAGAGAAGAAAGCGCCAGGAGTCTTACCAGTGCTCCTTCCAGCTCGCGCACGTTGGAGCGTACCCGGGAGGCGATGTAGTAGGCCACGTCCTGCGGGAGGCGCTGCGCTTCCAACTCCGCCTTTCTTCTCAGGATGGCGATGCGGGTTTCAAGCACCGGGGGCTGGATGTCAACCACCAGGCCTCCGGAGAACCGGGAGGCGAGACGTTCTTCCAAGGTAGGTATCTCGCGGGGCGGCCGGTCAGAGGTCAGCACCACCTGTTTGCCCCCCTCGTACAGATGATTGAACAGGTGAAAAACCTCCTCCTGCAAAGACTCCTTGCCGCGCAAAAAGTGAATGTCGTCTATCAAGAGAACGTCCTTGGATCGGTAGCGGTTCTTGAACTCCATCCTCGTTCCCTTCTCCACCGCGTCGATGAGCTCGATGAACAGGGTTTCGGCGGGTATGTATGCGACCGCCAGTTTGGGCCGGGTGCGCAGAAGATAGTTGCCTATGGCCTGCACCAGATGGGTCTTGCCCAGACCGACACCTCCGTAGATAAACAATGGATTGTAGACCTCGGAGGGCGCCTCGGCCACTGCCAGGGCCGCGGCGTGAGCGAACCGGTTGTGCTCTCCCACCACGAAACCGGTAAAGGCGTAGCGCTCCTGCAGGCGGGATTCGTTGTGGGCGTACACGATGCGTCGTCGTATGAACTTGGGACGGGCCGCCCCGGGCTCGACCTTGCACGCCTGGAACGCGACCCGGGTCGAGCCGGAGTTTACCTCGGACAAAGCGTCAGCCAGGAGTTTGCCATAGTACTCCTCAATCCACTCCACAAAGAAGGGATTGGGAACCTCAACCAGCAAGGTGCCGTCCCGCACTTCAATCAGGCGGGTGGGTTTGAACCAGGTATTGAAACCCTCCTCGGTGATCCGGGCCTTCAGACGTTCAAGTACAGTATTCCAGAGGGCTTGCGGCTCGGCGCTCACTTGTCCTCCAGGTTATCCACAATCTTATCCACAATATCTATACCTCTAAGTTACAAGCTTACGTAGTTTGACCCTCATGGATCCCGATGACGGGATGTTGGGGATGAAAAAACTATACGCGACCGGGAAAGTTTGTCAAGTACTTTGGGGCTTAATTGAGTCTAATTCGATAAGTAAAATACCTCCAGTCGGTTGCCTTGAAAATGATTCTGTTTTGCCGGGAATAATATCCTGCGATAGGTATCATAGATTCATCTTCGAGCGTGCTGCGAGAAGTTGCCCGGCTGCAAGTCCGCCGTCGGTCGCCGGAATCAATCTCGGAAAGTAAAGCGACAGCAAATCACCGCCCGGTTCATCTGCCAGGTTGCTCAGCAGGCGAACCAGGGTGCGGTTGGTAAACACGCCTCCTGACAGGGCCACCGCACTTACCCCGGTTATCTCCCGCGCACGCAGGAGCCATGAGAACAACACTCTTGCGAACCCAAGGTGGAATTGCGCCGATATCTCCGATAACCCAACCCCGTTCTCCATATCCCGAATTATTGCGTAAAAGCACGGTTCAGGGTCAATAACCAGGTCGTCTCCGATGCTAAAGGGATAACCCCGGCCTTCCCCGAGATCGACCGGGCACAGCGATTCCAGCGCGATTGGCGCCTGCGCTTCGAACGTAATCTCCTCAACCAGGCCGATGAGTCCTGCCACCGCATCGAACAGCCGGCCCGCGCTTGACGCCCGTAACACCCGCAACACACCCGGTACCGTCCCGCTTTCATTTTCAAGAAGTTTGCTTGCGATATCGCCGTCTTTACCGAACAACTCGCGTGCCTTCTTGAAACCAATAAGGTCGGCCACCACCCCTGCTGCCATGCGCCGCGGTTTGCCGATGGCTTGCTCTCCGCCCACCAGAGGCAGGGGCCTCAGATGACCCAGCCGTTTGTAGCGTCCACCCTGATTTGTAACGTGCAGCAATTCGCATCCCCAAATAGAGCCGTCCGGCCCGTACCCGGTGCCGTCCAGCACGAGGCCAATCACCGGTTCCACGATCTGGTGTTCGAGCATCACTGCGGCTGCGTGGGCATGGTGATGCTGGATGCGAACGAGGGGAATTCCCTGCTCCCCGGCGTAGCGCTCCGCCCACCGGGTGGACACGTAGTCGGGATGCTCGTCGCACACCACCAGCTCCGGGGTCACCCCGAACCAGCGCAGGTACGTCCGCAGCGTTTCTTCAAAGAACTCGATGGTGGCCCGTCCCCCCAGCTCACCGATGTGAGGGGAGAGCCACATGCGATGACCGTCAGCCAGGGCAAACGAGGCCTTCATTTCCGCGCCCATGGCCAGCGACGGCTTGAACTTGAACCGGGTCTGTATGGGGGCGGGCGCAAACCCACGCGCTCGCCTCACCAGGTGGATTTTTTGAATCCATGCTGATTTTTTCACTCCCCCGGCCCGTGCCTGTCCTTTGGGTACGTTCTCATCAGGCGACTTCGTGCCCGTAACATCCGTAACGCCCGTAACACCTGCGCAAACGAATCCCACCGAGTCGTCAATCCTGTTGGCGATGCTCCGGTTGTGGGCAAGCGCCGCGTCAATCACTCCGCCCAGCTTGTCGAACAATATCCTCTCTTCAGCAATGATAGGCTCCGAGCCATGGTTGGCCGAGGTGGCGACGACAGGGCCGAGAGCGCTGCCTTCAACCTCGACAGCAAACAGCAGGTGGTGCAGGGGGGTGCAGGCCAGCATGACGCCTATCCCGGGGTTGAGGGGGGCGAGCGCTTCCCTGATTTCCTGCGGGGTTTCCGGGTTCCAGCTCAACAGGAGTATGGGGGCGGCGGACGAGGTAAGCACAGCCGCCTCATCAGGCGAGACCACCGCTAACTCCCGCGCCTGCTCGAGGTCCCGGCACATCACGGCCAGGGGTTTGTGTGGACGGCGTTTGCGCCGTCTCAGTCTCGCCACCGTTTCCGGGTTTGTCCCGTCGCACATCAGGTGATACCCGCCCAGGCCTTTCACCGCTACTATCTTGCCTGAAAGAATCAGCCGCACCGTCTTCTGCAGCGGGTCTTGACACCTTACCACTCTTCCCGAGGCGTCCAGAAGCACAAGCTCGGGCCCGCACACCGCACACGCGTTGGGCTGGGCGTGGAAGCGGCGGTCGAGCGGATCGTCGTACTCGTCCTGACAGGAAGCGCACATCCTGAATTCACGCATAACGGTCTGGGGTCTGTCGTAGGGAAGTTCACCAATTATGGTGTAGCGCGGTCCGCAGTCGGTGCAGTTGGTGAAGGCATAGCGGAAACGCCTGTCTGCAGAGGTAAGAATCTCCCGCTTGCAGGCCCGGCAAGTGGCCAGGTCTGCCGATACCTCAAGCCCCTGGGACGCTTCCCCTGCTTGACTCTCCACTATCCTGAAATCCTGCAGGCCTTCTTCCTTGACATTCCGCACCTCGATTCCCGTAATGCGCGACGCTGCCGGCGGATTAGTCCTCAACGCCTGCACGAATCCCTTAATTGCCTCGGACGCTCCTTCAAGATGAATCTGGACCCCGCCCAGGTCGTTTAATACAAAGCCCGCGAGGCCGCGCTGTGCGGCCTCGCGGTAACAGAACGGTCTGAAGCCGACCCCTTGAACCGTTCCCGCAACCCGGATGTTTACGGCAGGCATTTCCTCTCCGGATGCGCTCAACCTGTCGCTTTACTGCGAAGGCTGCCGAACGCGGGGCCGGCGAATTTCCAGAACTACTTTTTCTTCTTAGCCGCCGGCTTCTTTTTTGCGGCGGGTTTTTTGACAGCCGGTTTTTTCTTTGCAGCGGTTTTCTTTTTGGGCGCTGGCTTGGCTTGTTCTGCAGGTGCGGCCACGTCGAGCTTTTCCGGAATATCGATATCTTCGTCCTTGATGTCAAGCAGGTTGCGTTCGTCCTTTTTGTAAACCAGGGTCAGGTAAACCAGGGTGTTTCCGGAGAACCACACCGCCATCCCGTACCCGAGCACAAACAAGATAAGTGCGTGGTAGGCGATAGAGAACAGGATGGTTCCCGCCATCACCGACCAGTTGGGGGTCATGACGGCCTGCGAGGTGACAACACCGGGCAAATTCACCGCGTCCTTTATCCAGGCAAAGGCGCCATGCACCCAGTTGGGCAGCCAGAAGAGGGTCTGCTCAATCCACCGCGGCAGCACCAGCCTTACCGTGTCGGCCGCGGAGTTAATCATCAGGTCAAACTTGAACAGCACCTGGGCGCTGGCCTTGGCCTCGCCCACGTTCATGAGCATGCCCACGATCCAGCGGGCCAGATGGATTGCCTTGACGCTGAAGAAAGCCAGCACAGCCATGCCGGCTATTGCGAAGACGGCCAGCATGATCTGGTAGCATATCAGGCGCCAGGGCTGGTCGTTGACGCAGGAGAAAACCTCAAACAGGTTGTCGAACGCATCGCTGCGGGTAGTGCCGATGACTGCCGGGCTGATGGTAAAGGTAAAGGCGAATACCACCAAAAGATAAACAATGAACAACGAAACGGCAAAGGCGGGAATCGCCAGAAGCCCGACCAGTATCTCGCCCGCAAAAGGTATCCGTCCTATAAGACCCAGGAGCAGGCCGGCTGCCAGAAGCAGCACGATGAAAAGGCCGAGAAGGATGGGGGTGGAGATGAGCGCGCCCACGCTCTTTGTCGCCTGCTTCCACGCTTCGCGGACTTCGTAAAACTCGTCGCCGCGCAGATGTTCGTAGGTGAGCTTGGAGATGGCTATTCCTGCGGTCATGGCCAGAAATACCAGCCAGACCACACTCACCGCCCAGATTATCCAGCCTCCCAGATTGAATGCGGCAAGACCTGCCGCCGCATCCGGCATGGGCAGAAGACGGAAGTTTTCCCATACCATGGCAATACCGGTTCCCGAAACCAGATAAGCAAGGTAGCCGAGAACCATGTAACCCAGCCATGCAAGGAGCAGACCTTCAAAGCCCACCCATATTTTCTTGGCCGAGAATCCGAGCCGGAAAGCCCGGAACATGTCTTTGTAGTTGAAATGTAGCTTCGTCATTACTCAAGCCTCCTTCAGTTCAAATCTTTCTCGAAGGGGTTATTATAACCAGCGTTATTACCCATCGGTTATTACGATCTGTCGATTGTCAGGCCTTGGGCCGTCAATCTTAGTTGTCGAACGTCTTAACAGTCAGTATAACCTGCAGGTCGGCACCAAGAACGTGAACGCCACGAATACTATCGCGCCGAAAGCAAGCACGGCTATCACCATTATAACACCATAGGGGATGCGATGCCTGCGACGTTTGAAGAATTGCCGCATTACCGCGCCCCCGGTTTAAGGGTTGCCGGCAATTTCCGTCCCTGCGTACAGGTGTTCATTATCCTATCTTACTCCTATGCACGCACTTGTCAAGTGCGTAGATGTCAGGGGTTATTTTGGAAAGACACTTCGCAGACAGCCGGAACGCCGAACGCTATGAAAACAAAAGCTTACACGTTTCACGTGAAACATGGGGGTGCCCGAAAATAACCACAAAGAACACAAAGGGCACAAAGCGGAATTCAGCCGCCAAAAGTAAGCTGCGGATATGCGTACCTTGTGATGAACGAGCCATTCCCTTAATCGGTGGACGCTTTGCGACGAAGTCAACCTGTGTACCGTAAGGTGAACGACTGTAAGGAGTTGTCATCTGTACCCTATGGGCGCATATAGTACGCCCAAGGGGCAGACCCTGGTTCAATTTGTCCGAAGGAAAAGGGGAAATTCTGTATCCTCAGATAAACTCTTGACCTCATGGATCAGGCCAGGGGTGTTTCACGTGAAACACCCCTGGTAAGCTGCCCCCGGGAATCCAAAAGGATTTGGGAGAGCGGGGCAGTGTTTGAATCTTTGCGTTGTTCAGTGGTTGCGATTTGGGTCTATCTGGATTAACGTCGAGTAGATTGATGCCGGGCCGGTTGACGTGGGGAAGGGGTGGGTCGAGTGGGGGTCAATTCTTTTGCGGCGGCTTTGTGAATGCGATCAGGGATTTCTGAGGTGTTGCCTGCTTCGATTTGCGGATTAAAATAACTCGCCGGTGGCGATGAGCCACAAGATGACCAGGCCAAAAAAGATGTAGACGAGAAGGATTAACCATTCCCTGGGTTTGCGGGCAAGTACCGTTGCTGCAGTTGCCAGCCCGGCCGGGGCCGCGGCCCAGTAAAGTTTGGGATAGGCGAGAATCAACGGGGTCGCCAGGTATGCGACAAGAACCAGTGCCGCGTTCACCCAGCGAGCTTTTTGGAGTCCAAGGATCGTAAACAATGTACGAATACCTCTGCGGCGGTCGCCTTCTATGTCGGCCATGTCCTTGGTCCCGAAGGTCGCGGTCAGTGTAACAAGAACGAGGATTAACATCCTCACAGGGAAGAGGAGAATAGACGCATGACTGGCAAACCCTGAAACCATTACCGAAAGCCCGGCCACGGCAAGGAGAGATACGTTCAGGGGGTAGATGCGCTTTGCACGTAGGGGTGGGGTCGAATACACGAGGGAGACAACGTGCAGCCCGGAGAGAGCAAGAAGACTTGCAGTCCCGCAGCGCAAAGCCAGAAGCAGCGAGGCGACCGACAAGCTGACGGCCAGTACGTATGATTCCTTAAGGCTGAGTACTCCTTTGGAAAAAGGCGTGGGCTTGTCGGCAAGTACATCAATCTCAGCGTCAAAGATGTCGTTCAAAAACACCGCCCCCTGGAATGCGACGAGGGCTGAGACGACTGAGTAAAAGAGAAGGTATATGTCCAGGGGCGCCTCGCCGATCACCGCGCCCATCACTACCCCTCCTGTAGCGAAACCGCCGTAATGGATCAACCGGAAGGGACGGAGAAGCTTGACGATCCGGATGGATCTGCGGAAATTCAGAATGAACGGCAGAACCGAACCCGCTGCCAGTAGCGAGATAACCACGATATCCAGAATTCCGGGAAAATAGAACGCTAATTCCACGTCATTTCTCCTTTCCTGTCAAGTAGACCCTGATTCGGCTGATAAATGTCTTTCCCATGGCGAAGTTTAGGGCGGGTTCGGGGAAAGTCAAGGGATTTTGCCCTGAGGCCTGGTATCGTTATGGCATAATGGAGAAGACGGGGTCAGGTTGCGGTCCTCCAGCTGAAAGTAATGGTTCCTCAGGGATGCCGTGAATGAGGAGCGGGCGGCAACAGCCGCCCGCTTTCACGTCTATTGCGTGCATCAACCCATGTTGGACAGCGAGGCACGCCGGGATTTTCTAGTTTACCAGAACCACCTTGGCGGTCTTGGTCATCTCAGGGGTCACGATGCGGATGAAGTACAGGCCAGCGCCAAGGCTCCGTCCTGCATCATCTGAGCCGTCCCAGTATAAGGAACCTTCGCCTGAAAGCGCGCCCTGGTGAAGTGTCCTGACCGCCTGACCGGTCACGTCGTACACCCGGATGGTGACAGCGCTTATGGCAGGCAGGTTGTAGGACAGCAGGGTTCCGTGCACGAAGGGGTTGGGGCCTGAGACCTCGATGCGAAGCGCGTCTGCAGACTCGGCAACGCCGGTCCACGGCTCGCCCTGGAAAGGCACCAACTCAACAATACCGAGCAGATCGCGTTCTACAGCACCAGGCACAGCGGCGTAGAACATGGCCTCATATGCCAGGCTGTCATCGCATACCCACTCGGCAAAGGTCACGTCAACCGTGGCCTCGGGATCCAGATTGGCCACCGCAAAGCTGTCAATGTAAGGCTCGGTAAAGAAGGCAACCGAGTTGATCTCGCAGTAGCAGTAAAAGTCTGCGGCGGGATCAGAACCCACGTTCTGGAAGGTGGCCTCGGGGCTCATCTTGTCATATGTGCCGCCCAGTTCAGGCACGGCGATGGTGATGGGATCAACCTGTGCGCCGCCCTCGATGGTGGCGTACTCAATCTTGGTGTTGTTCAGGGGATCGTCATCCTCAGTGGTCTTCTCAGGCCA
>JAUVJT010000112.1 GCA_030592225.1 Candidatus Stahliibacteriota bacterium
ATGGCGCTGGGTATGGTTACCGCAGGCATTGCCATGGCCTTTAACGAAATAGCCTGGATGCTTGACGGCATCCCTGTGGTATCCGTCATTCTCATAACCATCGTACTCATAGTCGGGCATGCCTACAATCTGGCGATGAGCGCCCTGGGAGGTTTTGTGCACACACTTCGTCTGCAATACGTGGAATTCCTGCCCCAGTTCTTTACCGGCGGAGGAACTCCATTTGAACCATTTAAGTTAAAAACACGTTATGTCAAAGTTACAAGGAGGACATAGATGGAATTTGGCCTTGCGTACGGCATTCTAGGTGCTGCGGCCGCGGCTATTCTCGCAGGAATCGGTTCCGCAATAGGAATCGGTTACGCGGCGCGAGTCGCCAACGGGGTACTGGCCGAGGACCCTGACAAGTTCGGCTCGCTCTTTATTCTTGTGGTGCTTCCCGGTACCCAGGGATTCTACGGTTTTCTGGGAGCGTTCTTAATCATCCTCAAGCTCGGTCTTCTGGGCGACGGGGTTCCCGAAACCCTGACCATGTGGGGCGGCTTGCAGCTGCTTTTCGCCTCCCTGCCGGTGGCGTTTTCCGGCCTGCTTTCCGGTATTCATCAGGGTAAAGTCTGCGCCTCCGGCGTGGAGATGGCGGCAAAACGCCCCAAGGACTCAACCAAGGCCGTTATCTACGGAGCAATGGTCGAGACCTACGCAGTGCTTGGACTGCTCATTACCATCTTCCTTTTGCAGGGCATCAACCTCTAACTCGTATAACTAACTATGGCTACCGATAAAGTAAGTTCCAAAATCATGGCCGATGCCAGGGCTCGCGTTAAGGAAATAGAGACCGAGTTAGCTGCGGCTAAGGAGAAGCTTAAGGTTAAACAGGCTGAGGGCAAAAAAGCCTACCGGTCCGAAACCGTCGAACTCACCAGGATTGAAGAAGAACGTATCCGCCGGGAAATACTTGCCGAAGCAAGACTCGCCGCGCGCTGCGAGGTACTTACGGCGAAACATGAACTCATCACACAGACCCTTCAGAAAGCGGCGCAGAAATTCACCAAATCCAAAACCTACCCCGCGCTCCTGGCAAGGATAGTGAAAGAACAAGGAAAGGGCGCCGCCGTACTTCTTTCCGCCTCAGATCACAAGCGATTCAAAAATTCCGCCTGGGCAAAGAAAGCGCAAGTCGCCCCCATAGCAGGCGGGGTTATCCTGCGAACCAGGGGACGAGACCTCAATTTCAGCATTGACGCCGCGTTTGAATCCCTGGGTGAACGACTGAACCTTGAGATAGCTGAACTGCTTTTCCCTGATACCGGCTCTGCGACTTAAAGAAAAGTAAACCTCTCCGCGCTAAAATATTAAATGCCCCGCAAAGCGGGGCATTTTTTCAAAAGAAACTATTACCAAACCTGAATCGCTTTCAGGATTTAGCAGTCTTGCGTCGCCTTCTTCGTGATATCCTCAATCTGGCAGCGAACACGAACGCCACGGGAAGCAATGGGAACAACAGCATATCGGCGGCATAACCGTTTATACTCTCTGCGTCATCATCGGCGGTCGTAAGAATAATATCCGATTCAATATCTTCGGGAGAGTCGTACTCAGCAAAGATACGGGTTACGAAATCGCCTTCTGAGCATATCTCAGCCACCAGCGGATAATGTTCTTGTACCGCTTTGTATTCCTTAGCACTCAGCTTATTGCCGTACTCGGCCCCTCGATGGTAATATCCCCCGCCTCCGCTTACTTCAACCCGGTGCTCTGCAATCACGTGAAGCAAAACCGAAACATAATAACCACCATTCAACGCCGATATCCTCATCGGATAAATGATATCTGCCGATGCAAAGGTAAATTTTACCGGCTGCACGTTCTGAGAGTAGTCACTTGGGACATCAGCGACCTTGAACGCCACGAAAACCCAGCTCTTGTCGATATATTCGGTAAACACCTGCCTGGCAGCGGCGGTGTCTGATGTATCGTTCAGCACATACCCGTTGGTCTCAAGCCAGAAAAACAGGCTATCGGCAGTTTGAGCTTTGATAACCTCGTAGGTCAGCACTCCAACGCTTCCCTGATCAAGTATGGTTACGTCGCCGCGGTGATAACTGTCGTAGTAATCAACGCAGCCGAAACCGCTGCTGTACGTTGGTCGGCACATCTCCTCAATTTGCTCAAACACCTCGAACGTGTCTTCCTCGATTGCAGGTTGGGAAGGAAGCGGAACAATCCAGCCGAATGAGGAGGCGTCGCTATTGACATTGATAAGAAGGTGCAATATCTCCTCAGTACCTTCGTACTCGATTATGGCATACTGGTAAGGCTCTTCAATGTGTACCCCGGGTGGAGGGAAGACCCCGCCATCCGCTAAAAGACTTGAAAACGATACAAAGAGAACCGGAATAATCCACGCCCGTTTCATTACCTCTCCTAGGTTAAGTGTTTTCTTAATCTGACAATACGCACAAACAGGGCGCTTGTCAAGCCCGTTTACCCGGTGATATCTCAACGATCTCGCCGAAATCCATGAAAATCTGAAACCTGATCCTGCGTCCGAGGCATTTCTGCAACATTGCCGATCACAACCGAGTCGTCACAATTCCCAGGAAACATCTTGACAACCGGCCTGGTTTGCCGTAAACTTCCATCTCGAAACCATCTAAGGAGGATGAAAATGGCTCTTTTCGATGACGTAAAAAACATTATCGTGGAACAGCTGCACGTACCGGCTGAGAAAGTACTTACCGACGCCAAGTTTATCGACGATCTGGGAGCGGATTCTCTGGATACCGTTGAACTTATCATGGCTTTTGAGGAAAAGTTCGAGATAGAGATTCCGGATGAAGATGCCCAGAAACTGGAGACGGTCGGTAAGGCTGTTGAGTATCTGGAATCTAAACTCGGAAGCAAGTAAGACTCGGCTTCGGCGAGGGAATCAAGTATGGATCGCCGAGTTGTAGTAACCGGTATCGGGTTGCTGACCTCGTTGGGGCACGACGCCCCCACCTGCTGGGAAAAACTCCTGGCCGGTGAAAATGGTATAAGGCGTATCACTGGTTTTGACGCCAGTGATTTTGAAGTACAAATCGCAGGCGAGATACAGGATTTCGATCCAACCGTCCGCATAGACTTCAAGAAAGCCAAACGGATGGACCTCTTCACCCAGTTCGCGGTATGGACTGCCAGGGAAGCGGTGGACGACTCCGGCATAGCCTTTGATGCCGAAAACCCCGACCGATGCGGTGTACTAATTGGAGCCGGCATGGGCGGAATAGGCATCTGGGAACGCGAGCATACAAAGTTTATCGAACGCGGACCCAAACGTGTTTCCCCCATGTTGATACCAATGATGATTCCAGACATGGCCGCAGGCGCTATCTCCATCGAGTACGCCATACGCGGCCCCAACTACTGCACGGTATCGGCATGCGCCTCCGGTGCGCACGCTGTGGGTTCATCCTTTGAACTCATAAAGCACGGCAAGGCCGACGTTATGATCACCGGCGGCGCAGAATCCGCAGTTACGGGATTTGCAATCGCCGGCTTCACAAACATGCGAGCGCTCTCCAAGCGCAACGACGAACCGGAGAGAGCGTCCAGACCGTTCGATGCAGACAGAGACGGCTTTATTGCTGCGGAAGGTTCCGGAATTATAATTCTTGAGGAACTGGAACGCGCCCGCAAACGCGGCGCCAAAATTTACGCCGAGTTGGTTGGATACGGACTTTCCGGCGACGCCTATCATATGACCGCGCCGCATCCGGAAGGCAAAGGCCCCCAGCTTGCCATGCGCATGGCCATGGAAGAAGCGGAACTTAACCCTGCCGATATTGACTACTGCAACGCGCACGGAACCTCAACCGAACTCAACGACAAGATGGAAAGCATAGCTATCCGTGCGGTGTTTGGAACACATGCGGATAAGCTGTGGGTTTCCTCTTCCAAATCCATGACCGGACACCTTCTGGGCGGTGCAGGCGGAGCGGAAGCCGTCATAACCGCGCTTTCGATAAAGGATAACAAAGTGCATCCAACCCGCAACCATGAGAAACCGGGTGAAAGCTGCGACCTTGACTACGTTCCCGGTGCGGCGCGTGAAAAAAAGATAAGGACTGCCATATCCAACTCGTTCGGATTTGGCGGCCATAACGTAACCCTGGTATTCAAGACGTTCGAGGGTTAAGACCCTCAAAATTGCAAGCATGAATCCGGGGACGTAGAATCCACGCAATCAAGGATTACATGAAGTTCATAGTTTGCATAAAACAGGTGCCTGACACCACCGAGGTTCGGGTTGACCCCCAGACAAACACCCTTATCAGAGAAGGTGTGCCCGCCATAGTAAACCCCTTTGATTTGTATGCGGTCGAAGAAGCCTTGGTCCTTAAGGAAAGGTTCGGCGGCGAGGTTGTTGCAATCAGCATGGGACCACCCCAGGCTGAGGAAGCCCTGCGCGAGGTAATCTCCATGGGCGTGGACAGAGCAATCCTTGTCTGTGATCGCAAATTCGCCGGGGCCGACACCCTGGCAACCTCATTGACCCTTTCTGCAGCCATTCGCAAGGTGGGCGATTTTGACATCATCTTCACCGGCAAACAGGCGGCGGACGGCGACACCGCCCAGGTAGGACCTGGTATAGCCGAGTTACTTGACGTACCACAGGCCACGTTCGTGCGAAAAGTAGATGAGTAAAATCCTGAAGCCCGGACGATCAGGCTCCAGTCCATGTGGGAAGAAGGTTCTGAGATTCTACAACTACCTCTCCCCTGCCTCATTACCACGGTCAAGGAACTCAACGAACCGCGCCTGCCCAGTCTGCGCGGCAAGATGGCGGCAAAGAAGGCCGAGATACCGATGTGGACGTTTGACGACCTTGATATTAACCAGAGAGACGTGGGGCTTGAAGGCTCACCCACCCAGGTAATCAAGGTCTTCCCTCCCCCGCCGCGCAAGGAAGGCGAACTCTATGCGGGGAAAGAGCCCGACGAGGCAGCCAGGATCATCGCGGACAAACTCGGTGAAAAGGGATTGTTCTGATGGCCTTGCTTATCGATCACGATCTATGTACACTCTGCGAGGCGTGTATTCCCGTATGTCCTTTCGGCTCCCTGGAAATCAAGGAGGGCAAGCTCCTCGTTGATGAAAGCTGCACTTTGTGCGGCGCCTGCGTTCCCGAATGGCCGGTTTCAGCGCTATTGATAGAAGAGATTGAGAAGGATTCCGGAATCAATACTGGGGACTGGCGTGGAATCTGGGTTTTTGCAGAACAGCGCTGGGGTAAAATACAATCCTGTTCCTACGAGCTTCTGGGCGCCGCCCGAAGACTTGCCGAGAAACTCGAAGTCCCGGTTACGGTCCTACTGCTGGGAGCTAAGGTCAAGGAACCGAATTCGCTTCTGACCGCTGGAGCGGACGAGGTGCTTTTTGTAACTGACGCAGCCCTGGAGAATTTCGGGGTGGAACCCTACTCCAAAGTGATTGCCGATCTTATCAGCGAACGCAAGCCTGAAATCGTACTGGGAGGCGCCACCGCCATCGGGCGTTCGCTTCTGTCAAGGATTGCGGTTAAAGTAAAGGCAGGACTCACCGCAGACTGCACCGGACTGGACATAGACACCGAGAAGCGGCTCCTGCTGCAGACCCGACCCGCGTTCGGCGGCAACATCATGGCCACCATCGTCTGTCCGGAACACCGCCCCCAGATGGCCACGGTGCGGCCCAAGGTAATGAAGCCCTTGGAAAATACTTACGACTCCAAGGGTTCGGTCACTAAAATATCAACGGACGTTCCCGCCAACCGGGTGCGCTTCCTGGAATTCGTTGCCGACGATACCTCCCGCGTAAACATCGCTGCGGCTGACGTTATCGTCACCGGCGGCAGGGGGGTTCAGGACCCCAAGAACTTTTCCATGATAGAAGAGTTGGCCGACCTTCTGGGCGGTGCAGTGGGCGCGTCGCGCTCCGCAGTGGATGCGGGCTGGATCAACTACTCCCACCAGGTGGGACAGACGGGAAGAACCGTCTCCCCCAAGCTCTACATCGCGCTTGGAGTATCGGGAGCCATCCAACACCTGGTAGGAATGCAATCTTCGGACTACATCATCGCGGTGAATAAGGATCCCAACGCCCCCATATTCAAGGTGGCCGACGTGGGTATAGTGGGCGACCTTTTCGAAGTCGTACCCAAACTAATTGCTGAAGTCAAGCGCCGCAAAGGAACCTGATTCCACTCACCCTGCCCGACTTTCGAAAACCATTGCCCAAAACGACGCATAAGGACAACAAGCATGCCTGATACACCCCGTGAAAAATCAAACAGGATACTCGCAGGAGTAACAGGCAGGGCAGGATCAGGTAAAACCACCTTTGCCAGAATGCTTGCCCGGAAAGGCGCGCTGCACCTTGAGGCTGACAGCATCGCCTGGACACTCTACTCCCACCCCACAATCAAAAAGAATCTAAAAGAAACCTTCGGCAAAAAGATATTCGATCGTACCGGCGAGGTTGACCGCCAAACCCTGGGGAAGATTGTGTTTTGCGACCCCGATGAGCTTACCCGCCTTAACGCCATCATGCACCCTACCCTTGAAGGAGAGCTGCGTTACCGCATCAATCATGCCGCAGAAAGAGTCGTGATACTGGACGCCGCCCTGCTCCTTGACTGGTCCATAGCCAAAGAGTGCAATTTTATCATAGGTCTTGAAACCTCTGAAGTCGTCTCCATTATAAGACTGAAGCGCAAAAAGATGCCGCGCGACAAAGCCAAGCTTATACTGACTACACAGCGTTCCATAGAAGAGTTCAGGGAACTCTGCGACATCATGGTGGAAAACAACGGCGATCCGGAAGACTTAGAGCTTGAAGCGGAAAAGATATGGAAAAGTCTGGTTCTACCCCTCCTCAAAGAAATCTGACCATTACCCAACCTGGCACCCCTACATTAAAGAATCGCCAATAACCGTCCCGGAGCTTGACACGCTCTCTTTTTTAACTATACTTTTTATTAGGTGATTGACCACGAGATCGGAGTAAGTATAATAGGATTAGATGGGACTATTATCGCATTCGAGGTTGTTTACTAGTGAGCGCCATGCAAGAAATTACTATAAGAAGTTACGATGGAG
>JAUVJT010000037.1 GCA_030592225.1 Candidatus Stahliibacteriota bacterium
GACGCAGCAGCCTCGGTTTCATCGTTGCCGCCTCGCATCTTTGATATAACGTAAAGCTCCCTGCACTTTTCGGTAATCATCGCCTCCACCGGAATACCGACACGCCCTACTCCTCCATCTACGAACTCTCCTTCAAGCCCCTTGATTTTCACCGGTTTGAACGCCACCGGAATCGCGGAGGTGGCCATGAGAACGTCGGCAAGCGAAAGATCGCGCACCGCAGGGTCGGGGTCGTGACTGAACAACCTGTGTATGCTGCCCGATTCTTTCTCGACCACCGAGATGTAGGTGGGAAGATACAGGCTGCCCAGGGTATCGAATTTCATCTTTGCCAGTGTTGCTTCAAGCAAATTGCGTAAAGGAGCGGTGTCGAGCACAAATCCTTCGGGGATGTTTCTGGAAAGAATCTTTGCGATTCCCCTGGCGGTTGTGTTGAAAATCTTGGCGTCTTCCATACCAAAAAGGATTCGTTTGTAGTCGTCCCAGCTAAAAGCTGGAGCCTGGGGCTGCTCCTTTGAGCGGATTACGGCGTTCACAGCAATGGCGTTCAACGCGCCAGCGCTCGTTCCAGCGACGACGTCGGGGCGAACCTTGCGCCCGGACGGGGTGAGACCTTCTATAAGTGCCTCGGATAAGGCGCACTCCTGCGCGATGCGAGCGCCTGCACCTGAAAAAACGAAACCTACCTTGGGCATAGAGCCTCCTTTAGCATTCCACCAGGAGTTTTTTCATGGGTTCATACTACGAATCACTCAGGTTAAGTCAAGTGCATTAAGGATACAATGTACTTCAGGATTCCTCAGTTTCCTCCGTGAAAAAGGGACAGGAGGAATGTCATCTGCGGCTCCCTCTCCCCTTGGGAGAGGGTTGGGGTGAGGGGGCCTTTCTGCGACTCCGAAGGAGAACCCTACTGGAGTTCAAATCTGCGTCATCTGCGGATAGAAAACATCTCGACAAGGGGTTTAAACCCCTTGTCTACGGGTCTGTTCCCGCACGTACTTGGCGATGAGGTCGAATTCCAGGTTAACCTTATCGCCCACCCGGCGGTCAGTGAGGGTTGTGCGACGCAGGGTCTCGGGGATAACGTTTACCACCAGCTTGGGGCCGGGCGATTTCTTGAGAACGGTCAGGCTCACCCCGTCAATGGCTATTGAGCCTTGATCTGCGACCAGACCGTTGAATTCTCTGGAGAAGGAGACCTCTATCTGCCAGGCGTCTTGCCTCTTCTTGACCCCGGTAATCTTGCCCACTTCGTCCACGTGACCCTGCACCATGTGGCCGCCCAGCGGTTTCTGCAACGTAAGCGCCCGCTCCAGATTGATGCGCGAGCCGGAATGCAACCCTCCCAGCACCGTCCTTTTGATGGTCTCACTGGTGGCCTCGGCTTTTACCCAATCGGTCCCGAGTTCGATCACGGTTAGGCACGCCCCGCTCACTGCCAGGCTGTCGCCGGAGGCAAGTTCCAGGGTCGTCTCAATTTCCAGAATCTTGTTAGCGCCTTGAGAAGTCACTCGACGAAGTCGTCCCACTTCCTCTATCAATCCGGTAAACAACTACTCCTCCTTCGACTCCGGGGCGGCGCAGAAATCGCCCGCCTCTTCCGGCGAACAGGGGGTGCCTTCAATCTTCAAATCACTGCCCAGCCAGGAAACGTTCACGTCGGCAAGACACAGCCGTTGGTTGACGTCATCATACTCGATGGTGTCGGTGTATCCGATTGCTTTCCCCAACAGAGACGGGTTGATACAGGCGATGAAGCGGTCAACCAGACCCTGGCGTAGGAACTCGGAGGCAATGGTGCCGCCGCCCTCGACCAGAAGCTGGGCGACCTGTCTGCGTCCTAACTCACCGAGCACCTGCCTGAGATGCAGGCGTCCCCGTTCGTCTAAATCCACCGCGGCAAACGAAATCTTTGCCGGGTTGTAGCGGTCGCGCTGCACCAGCGAAGCGCGGGAGGTAAATACGATGGTTTTGCCTTCATCGAAGAGTTTTGCTTCGGGCGGGGTGCGCAGCGATGAATCCAGAACAACCTTGATCGGATTACGACCGGTAACAAGCCGCGAGGTAAGTTGAGGATCATCGGCAAGCACCGTACCCACGCCTACCATGACGGCGTCGGCTTCCGCCCTGAGCTGATGGCTGAACCGCCGCGCTTCCTCGCATGTAATCCACTGTGAATTTCCGGTTGGCGAGGCCAGCTTGGCATCCAGCGTGGTGGCCACCTTGAGTATCACCCACGGCATTCCGGTTTCGCGGTGTTTGAAATAAGCCTGATTCAACTTCCGTGCCTGCGCCTCCATCAATCCCACGTCCACTTTGATGTGCGAGCGCAGCAGTTGCTCGATGCCCTTGCCGTTGACCAGCCGGTCCGGGTCTTTGCAGGCGATAACTACCCTCAGGATTCTGGCTTTGACTATTTTTTCCACACAGGGCGGGGTGCGACCAAAGTGAACGCACGGTTCAAGGTTGACGTACAGGGTTGCGCCGTCCGCTCGCTGAGCAGCGTCGGCAATGGCTATGGCCTCGGCGTGAGGCCCGCCGTACCGGGAGTGATGACCTTTGCCAACCACCTCGCCCGACTTGACTATTACCGCTCCCACCATGGGGTTGGGTGAGACCTGCCCGCGTCCCTTTTCGGCCAATCTTAAGACCTCGCGCATCCAGCGTTCGTCCTCAGCCGAGAACTCCGGGAACAGGCCGTCGCTCATTTCCCGATGTACTCCCTGCCGTCCATGTAGGGGATAAGCTTTGCGGGAACCTTTACCGTTCCGTCGGCTTGCTGGTAATTTTCCAGAATGGCAATAATCAAGCGCGGAAAAGCCGTGCCTGATCCGTTCAGGATGTAGGGATAGGCCAACGACCCGTCAGCAAGACGCAGTCTCGTCTTATTCCTGCGCGCCTGAAAGTCCTTGCAATTGGAAACAGATGAGACCTCCAGCCAGTCACTTGCGCCCGCTGCCCACACGTCTATGTCATACGTAAACGATGACTGGAATGCGGCCTCGGTAGGGCACAGCGCCTTCACTTGATAGGGAAGTTCCAGCAGGTGTAAAACCTTCTCCGCATGTGAAAGAATCTCGTCGAATACTTCCCTCGATTTATCAGGATGCACGAACTGAACCAACTCCACCTTGTCGAACTGGTGAATGCGAAAGAGACCCTTGGTGTCCTTGCCGTACGTTCCCGCCTCTCTGCGAAAACACATGGAGTAGGCGGCGTACTTGAGGGGCAAATCCCGCTCTCCTATCTCAGTCCCCATGTGCAAATTCACCAGCGCGGTCTCCGAGGTAGGTATGAGATACAGGGGGTCGTCGGCAAGCGCGTACATGTCCTCCAGCTTGGTAAGCTGACCCGCGGCGTTTACCGATGAAGCGCGAGCTAGAACCGGCGGGTAGACTTCCTTATACCCGTGCTCCCTGGTATGTAAGTCGAGGCAGAAATTCTGCAGCGCCCTGACCAGCCTGGCCCCTTCACTGGTATAGGCGGCGAACCGCGCGCCTGCGTACTCCGAAGCATAGCGGAAGTCAACCAGGCCCAGATTCTCGCAAATCGTCACGTGATCGGTAGGCTTAAAATCAAATTCCGGTTTCTGTCCCCACGATCTGAGAACCGTATCCTCATCCGGCGCGTCAGGGTCAGGCAGGTTGGGCAGTTTCCACAGCAGTTCGGTAAATTTCGCTTCAACGTCTGCCAGTTTAGCATCCATCTCCTTCACCCTGGCCTTGAGTTCACCGGTTTTGGCGATGGCGTCTGATGCGTCGGCGCCTTCCTTCTTCAGTTTTCCAATGGACTCAGACGCCTGCTTGAGCTGGTGCCGCAGCGCGTCGCGCTCGACCTGAAGTGTGCGCCGCTCGGAGTCAATTACCAGAACTTCATCAACCGAGACCGGGCACTTGCGGCGCGCCAGCAGCTTGCGTATCTCGTCGGGGTTTTCACGAATCCTTTTGGGGTCAATCATGTAGTATGATATAAGGAACAGGAGGTGATGTCAACGGGTACCGTGTATGTCCTTCTCCACTTTGTCCCTACCCAATGGGGCACGCTGTTTTGAAGGGAGGGAAGATATTTACCCTCACCCTAACCCTCTCCCAGAGGGAGAGGGAACTTCCTATTTCCTCCCCCTTGATGGGGGAGGATAAAGGAGGGGGTGATAAAGATTCAGAAGTACGAACTGCTTGACAAAATGATAAACTACCTTAGTATTGTCGTATGGCAAATCTGTTTTGGAAGACACAAGAGGAAACTAAGAACCTCCTATCCACCCCATTCAAAAGCGAGGAGGAGTTTGAGAAGATCGTATTCGATACACCGGAAATTCTTGAAGATATCTTCTTAATCAAACGGCAAGTAAGGGGAGGAAGGAAATCGGGAATCCCTGACATAGTTGGTATTGATAATGACGGAAATGTTTGTATTATTGAGATGAAAAACGTAACTGTAGACCCATCCATAATATCCCAAGTACTCGAATATGCCTTTTGGGCTGAAACTAATCCAGATTCAATTAAATCTCTTTGGCTGGAAAGTAAAGAAAAGCCGGAGGAAATTAACATTAGCTGGGACGGTTTTCAGGTACGGATAATTGTCATTGC
Source organism: Candidatus Stahliibacteriota bacterium (assembly GCA_030592225.1). Taxonomy (GTDB): domain Bacteria; phylum Hydrothermota; class Tepidihabitantia; order B3-TA06; family B3-TA06; genus B3-TA06. Next base: position 4,593 of record JAUVJT010000037.1, read on the forward strand.
GCCAGGAATTCGACGATCAACCTTAAGTATTGTTGAGAGGATCAATTACCAGGTTGATTTAATAGAGATAAGGAGGTGGATGCATGGGAATGACCAACTGTTACTTGTAGATAAGCTTGAACCTGAAATCAAACGAGGTAGAATTTCTTCAGTTTCTGGACTTCAAACGTATGATAAAAAATACTACTTGCAAGAATTCAACAAAGCAAGTGCTAAGGAGTTTATTAAGTACGTAGAAGAAGTAAATTCTCTAATAAAGAAAAAGGGGTGGGATCTGGAACTTAAATACAATAAGTATTATTGTGGTTTCAAGGCTGGATTCTTCAACGCCTTTGGTATTAAATGGATGGGTTCAAAAACATTTGCGTTCTTTTTCAAACTTAGCCAAGACGAAGTAAAAAGAATAAATATTCCTATGACAAGATATGAGTCACAATGGAAAGAAGCCGTGTATTATATTACACCTTCCAAAACCAAAACTACCGATTATCTTCAACTGTTTGAGTTAGCTTACAAAAAACTTACCGGTAAGTAAGTAGGGGCTGACCTTCAAGTCGGCCATCCTTCTAATGCTCCTCAAAGAATTTCTGAACCTCGAACAAATTAAATGCCACCGGCGCCGGAGGCATCGAGTCCATAAACAGCTTTCCGTAAGCGCGTTTGACTATGCGGGAGTCCAGCACCGCAATGACCCCGTAGTCGTCATCCCTGCGGATCAACCTGCCGATTCCCTGCCTGAAGCGCAGGACGGACAGGGGGAGTTGGTACTCGGTGAACGGCTCACGGCCGCCTCTCCTGTAGCCCTCAAGAATCGCCTCTGCCCGGGGGTCGTCCGGCACCTCAAAGGGCAGGCGGGTAATTACCAGCATCACCAGGGACTCGCCCGGGATGTCCACCCCTTCCCAGAACGACTGGGTGGCAAACAGCACCGAGGAGGTATCCAGCTTGAAGTCTTCCAGCAGCACATTGCGGGTCGTTCGTCCCTGCACCAGCACGGTATGTTTTTTTCCGAGTCCGGTCTCCAGCGCATCAACCGTCTTGTTCAGGGTGGCGTAGCTGGTAAACAGCACCAGTGCCCGGCCGTTAGAGGCGTTGATTAAATCGCCTACCCTTGCCGCCATCCGCTCGGGCCACGCCTCGTGCTGGGGCGAAACCAGTTCGTGTCCCACGTAGGTAAGGGCGTTGCGCCGGTAATCGAAGGGCGAGCCGAATTTCTTGACCGCGCCTCCGAATCCTATCCGCTCAGCGGTAAACCGGAAACTTTTGCCCACGGTCAGGGTAGCCGAGGTCAGAACATTAGTCCAGTCCTGTGTCCACACCGTGCTGCGCATGGTTTCGGAAACGTCAATCAACGCGGAATGGATGGACATTCGGTCGGAGCGTTTGTCGGCCTCTATCCAGTACACCGAGTTGGCGTCAGCCATATCCAGAAAACTTATCACCGCCCCCTTGGCCACCGACACCCTGTCCCCCAGCGAGATCAATTCAAACGACAGGTTTTCCTCATCGGTGTCCTTGGCCTTCTCGAACAGGAACCCGGCCAACTCATTCAGAAGCTGCTCAAGATCGTTGGGCACGCACCGGGCTACCCGTATGCGTTTTTTGTGCTCGTATGGCTTGAGCAGATTGGCAAGGTTTGCAAAAAAGCCATCGGCAGTCATCCTGACCTCTTCGATCAACGCCCTTACCTTTGGCTTGATGTTTGTGAACCCTGCAAGCTTGGGGGCAATCCCCGAACCGCGTCTGGGGTTGTATATGCGGGAAAGAAGCAGGGATAGCCCGATTGAGGTCAGCCTTACCCCAAAGTAGGATGCGGCCACCTGTTCCAGCCTTTGGGCTTCGTCGAACACCACCGCGCCGAACTCAGGCAGCAGTTTGCCCGCCGACTCCAGGTGCGCGAAGAACAGGTGATGATTAACCACCATGATGTCGGCCTGCTCCATGGCGCGGCGCTTGCGGTAGTAGGGGCATTCGGTGTAATAAGCGCAGTTGCGGCGGGGACAGGCCTCTGAACGCCTCGAAATCTGCTGCTTCAATCCGGGCGGGATGGGTTCGGCATAATCCTCGAATATCCCGGATCCCTGGTTTGCCCAGGCGGCAATCTCCTGCAGCTGCTTGACCTGGTCAGGGTTATCGAACAGGCCGTACTGGGCAATGGCCCCTGCCCGGCGGCGGCAGAAAAAATTCTCCTGTCCGTACAGCACCTCGTACTTGAAACCTATATCCGAGTGCTGGGCCAGAAACGGCAAATCCTTGGCGGCAAGCTGGTTTTGCAGCACCTTGGTTCCGGTGGCGATTACCGCTTTTTTACTTTCCTTTAGCGTCCAGTAGATCAAGGGAATAAGGTAGGCAAAACTCTTGCCGATGCCGGTGCCTGCCTCAACCATCAGGTTTGACTGATTCGAGAGTGAATCGGTTACCGCCAGAGCCATCTCTAACTGGCCGGCGCGCTGTTCGTAACGGGGGAGCTTGGACAGGATGGAGCCGCGTCCTGTAAACTCTTCGGCTATCTTGCTGTGGATACTCACTTCTACTATCTCATGTCCGAGGTGGCTGTCCGAGACCGAAGGGAAGCGACTGACCAAAGGGAGCTTCGATGGGGGAAAACCACAGATGACACAGATTTATCGGAACATCTGGTTTTACTAAGTTGCACATAAACGTACCTTAGCATCTCGTTTAATTTCCGCTCTGTGGCCTTTGTGTCCTTTGTGGTTCATTTCCAGACAAGCTCCAAGGACAGACCCTGCCGTGCCCCTACCTTGCGGATCAATTCCTGGCTGCATCGCCCATGGGATAGGCATTAACGAGATCGCGGTCAAAGTCAAAGACGTCTGCGAAGTCTTCCCTGGAATCCTCATCGGTCCTGGTGAACTCCTTGGCTTCGATAAGGTTGAAGACGATTTCGCCAAAGTCCCGGGTTGAACGTACCCCCCAGCTATCGAATACGTCTTTTGCCAGTCTGCCATAACGCTCCCAGCCCAGGGCGCGGATGCCTTGCAGAAGTTCCCGCGCGGTAAGATGGCGGCGCTTGTCAGGTGCGTTAAGCCTCAAGCGCTTCATCTGGTAGCCCAGCGACTCGATGGTAAAAAGGTAGGCCTCCAGCTTGTATCTCCCGTCCTCTTTGGCAACCGCGGCCAGACGGACCAGGCGGTTCAAATCAGGACTCATACCAGATGCACCTGCCCCTTACCTTTCTGTACCCTGCCGATAACCCTGCCCCGGGTTTTGGACTTGACCTCGCCAGCGTCCTTTGCTCGCACGAACAACACCATGCCCATCCCCATGTTGAACACCCGGTAGGCCTCGTCTTCTTTGATTTTTTCCTGTTCGGTAATCAGGTTGAAGATGGGCAGAGGCTTCCAACTCTTTTTCTCGATAACGCAGTTCACGTTATCCGGCAGCAGCCGGGAGATGTTGTCACCAAACCCGCCGCCGGTGATATGTGCTATCCCCTTGAGCAGGGGCATGACCTGCTCGACCTCTTTCCGGTACGAACGATGCACAGCCAAGAGCGCCTCGCCCACCGTCTTTTTCGTTCCCGGCACCAGCGAGTCCAAACCCGGAGCGCCTTTTGCATCCAGCAGAACCTTGCGAGCAAGGGAGTAGCCGTTGGTGTGCAAACCGTTGGAACGCAGACCTATAGCCACGTCGCCGGGACGAATCAGAGAGCCATCAATCAGCTTGCCTTCCTCGATGCATCCCACCACGGTTCCTACCAGGTCGAAATCGCCCGGTTTGTACACCCCGGGAAGCTGGGCAGTCTCCCCGCCTATCAGCACTACCCCCTCCTTTTTGCATGCCCTGGCCACCCCCTCCACTATCCGGGCCACGTGCTCGGAGTTAAGCCTGGAGAAAGCGAGGTAATCCAGAACGAACAGCGGCGTCGCCCCGGTGCACAAAATGTCGTTTACCGAGTGGTTGACAATATCCGCGCCCACCGTGTTGTACACACCTGCGGCCTGCGCCACCTTGACCTTGGTTCCCACGCTGTCGGTCGACGATACCAGCACCGGCTTCTTGTAACCCTTCAACCTGTAGCCGCCGCCGAAATGACCGAAGTCGGTTGTAACGTTATCGTTGAAGGTCGACCTTACCGCACGAGCCATGCGCTTCTTGACTTTATTCAGCGCCGATATATCTACGCCTGCTTTCTTGTAGTCCATACCCAAAGCATAAATCACTGTGATAGGTTGTCAAGCAAATTGTGCGTTATTTCTTGTTGGGGAACAACCTTGCCGAAAGCTTCATGGCCAGGTTCTCGAGCGGCTTGTGTATCAAAAAAACACCCGCGAAGAGGGCTACGAAGCCTGCGCCTAACAAAATCCAGTGAATGGTGTTGAAGTGTATGGACATGGTTCCCAGCCAACTGGCTATAATCAGCGAAGGGATGCGCCCGATGGCCACCATTGCGAGCAGTTTCCACAGCTTGATGTCTGAGAGCGCGGACATGTAATTGACCGCATCGCCCAAAGGGTTGGGTACGATATAAAGGATAAACAAATAGACCCAGCCCCTGCAGCGCACGTAATGGTCAAATTTATCGAGCTTCTCGTCTGAGATAAAAATCCGCATGAGCGAACGTCCGAACGCCCGCATTATTGATATGGAAATGGCCGCGCCTATCACGCACGAAATCCACGAGAGCACGATTCCCCCGCCCCAGCCGAACAGCAGACCGCCGGCAAAGTTCATGAGCGTGCCAGGGATGGGTGCCACGATTATCTGAAACACGTACAAGACCACGAAGATTACCGGCGCCCAGACGCCGAACGCGGCCACGTAAGTCCTGATTTCTGTGGGGTTGGAAAACAGGTGGGAAATCTGCGGCCACTGCCAGATTACAAACGCAACCAGCCCGGCAAGGATTAAGGTTCCTGATGCAAGGGTGATTACATCACCCGGACGGATTTTCTTCATGTGGGGATAAGTATAGGGCGGGTCAGGGGAAGGTCAACCGCCCGTTGATAGTTAATAATCTTTTGGGCCGATCGAGAGCAAACCCCTGACACCTGATGACTATAATCATCTTCGTTGGTTTAGGGAAAACCAGACACTTGACACTTGATCAAAAGCTGTCTATACTTAAATAGAAAAAACCAAAGCGAGACGCAGTTGTGTGCATAGTACAGAGGAATTTATTTAGCTTGGAGAAATAATGGATGCAAACACAAGGGAATTTATGGATAAAGACCGTACAGTTGTCAGGGAATTTGATGAAATAGACGAGAAATTTGAGCAGGTTTATGAAACAGTAATTTCTCAACTAGAAAAACTTATAAAAGCCGACCCTGATTATTTCGATATTTACCTCTTACTTTATCGTCTTTTTAAGTTTCAAGGAAACTATTTGGATGCAAGGAAGACATTAGATAAAGCTTACAAAAGAGCTATTAAATTAATTACGGACGAAAATGGAAACTGGCCAGATGTATTAATGTGGGGCTGGATGGACAATCGACATATCATACGTACTATAGCAACCAAGGCTACGTTCTTATGGGAAGAGGGTAAATTCATAGAAGCCTTAGAACTATTCAGAAAACTTCTGAAAACCAACCCCAGCGATAACATCGGTGCACGCCATTTAATTCTGGCAATTAGAATGGGCATCTCGCCTTCTGAATTCAATCGTCGTTTTGATAAAGGGGGCTATTCAGATAGAACTTTAGACGTATGGTTCGACAAAAATTCCGTGAAATTCCCCGACGAATTTGATTGGTGGCACAAGTATGTTGAAACTAACCTTTAGTAAAACTTAACCCCTCCCTTGTCTCTCAGCTTGACATTCCGCTGGTTGACTCGTATCATTAACCATGCCTGAAAAGAAAGCTAAAAGCCAAGAGGAACTGCGTACCGGCATAATCTACTGCGGGGACAATCTGGATGTAATGTCTCGCCTGCCAGCCGAGTCCATTGATTTAAACTATATTGACCCCCCGTTCTTCTCAAACCGCCAACATGAAGTGATTTGGGGCAACGGCGCGGAGCTTCGCGCTTTCGGAGACCGCTGGAAAGGCGGCATCAACGTTTACGTACAGTGGATGAAGGAACGGCTCTTCGAGATGCACCGGTTGCTTAAGCCTACCGGCTCCATCTACGTTCATCTTGACTGGCACGCGGTGCACTACATCAAGTGCGAGATGGACGATACCTTCGGGATGAGTAATTTTCGGAATGAAATCATTTGGCATTATGGACAACGTACCGCATTTCATAAAAGACATTTTAGTAAGAAGCACGATGACATTCTGTTTTACTCCAAATCTAATAAATCACGACTGAACCCCGTAGCCGTCGAATGGACAAAGGATGAGTTCTTAGCGCATCGCCATGATGTCAAAATTGATAAAGACGGCCGTGAGTTTATTTGGACAGATGGAGGTAAACCAGGAGTAAGGTATAAAAGGTTTGTAGACGAAGTCTTATCGAAGAAAAAACCTATTGACACCGTATGGGATATTCCTTTACTTAATTCAGCAGCTAAGGAACGTCTGGGTTATCCTACTCAAAAGCCGGAAGCACTACTTGAAAGAATAATAAATGCCTCTTCCAACAAAGGCGAAGTTGTAGCGGATTTCTTTATGGGAGGTGGCACTACCCTTGCCGTTGCGGAGCGGCTTGAAAGGCGTTGGATTGGCTGCGATGTTTCGCCTATTGCTTGTAGAGATACCAGACGACGCGTAAAAAAGCTCATCAAGGAAGAACGTGACATCGAGATAATCGGTATGCCGCACGGTCTTGATGAACTCAAGGCGATGGACCCGTTTGAGTTCCAGAATCAGGTCATCGTTGATATGCTGCATGGCACCTGTTCGCGCAAGAAGTCTGACGATCACGGTATAGACGGACACGACTTTGGTCGCAATCCAGTAGAGGTCAAGCAATCTGAGCACGTGGGTAGGCCGGTAGTGCAGAAATTCCACTCCGCAGTTCGTAGCGAGAAGCGTAAAAAGGGAATCATCGTGGCATTTTCCTTTGCCAAGACCGCCTACGAGGAGGTCGCGCGCATCAAATTGGATGAAGGAATTGAGATAGAACTTCTTACCATTCAGGAACTTATAGCCGACCACTATCGACGCATGGGTCGGAAATAAGCTACCCCTCGTACCTGTTAGTAATCGGTATTCTCCTACCGAATCCAAACGCACGCGGGGTAATCTTGAGCACGGGGGCGGCCTGGCGGCGTTTGAACTCGGCGTGGTCAATGCGGCGGATCACCGAGCGCACCATCTGCTTGTCGAAACCTTTCTGGATAATCTCTTTGGATGACAGATGTTCCTCAATATAAAGCTCTATCACCTTGTCCAACACCTCGTAAGGGGGCAGATCGTCGGCATCCCGCTGATTTGGGGCAAGCTCGGCTGAGGGCGCTCTGTCCAGGATTCCGGAGGGTACCTGGTCGGTCCTCTCGCGCTCATTAAACCAGTTAACAAGGGTGTAGACCATGGTTTTGGGAACGTCGCCAATCGGGGCCAGCCCGCCGCACATGTCGCCGTAAAGGGTGGCGTAGCCGGTGGCAAACTCACTCTTATTGCCGGTGGCCAGCACCAGGTGCCCGAATTTGTTGGAAAACGCCATCAACAGGTTGCCGCGTATGCGCGCCTGAATGTTCTGCTCGGCCACTCCGGATTCAGTACCCTTAAAGTGGCCTTTCAAGGTATTAAGATATTGAGCAAACAGGTCGTCAATAGGTATAGGTTCGGTTCTGATCCTCAGATTATTGGTCAAAAGCAGCGCGTCCTTGAGCGAGAACCGCGAGGTGTAAACCGAGGGCATGATCAGGCCCAGCACGTTTTCCGGGCCCATCGCCTCTGCGGTAAGACAGGCCACCAGTGCCGAATCTATGCCGCCGGAAACCCCCAGCGCCGCCTTTGAAAACCCGTTCTTGCGCGCGTAGTCGCGGATGCCCAGCACCAGCGCGTGCCATATCTCGCCTGTTTCGTCTGTCTTGGGCTTAACCTCCTTGTTCTCCCCCTCATATATGAACAAATCCTCTTGGAATGCTTTGGCAATACCCACGATCCTGCCATTTTCCTTGACTACTACACTTCGACCGTCGAATATCAAATTATCCTGGCCGCCCACCACGTTCACGTAGATAAGGGGAAGCCCTGTCTCTTTGGCTCGATGGCTCAGCAAGTCCAGCCGGGATTGGAACTTGCGGGCGTAGAAAGGTGATGCGGAGATGTTGAGCACGATGTCGGCATCCAGGTCCTTGATGCATGATGACGGTCCCTGCTCCACCCAGACATCCTCGCAGATGGTAACTCCGACTCGGGTTCCGTCTTTCATATTTATGACCGAATCCGCACTATCCTTAAGAAGAGGTGTGTCAAAATGTGTGTTGCGGGTGGTGTTACGGGTGGTGTTGCGGGTGGTGTTACGGGCGTAGTTGGGCAGATGGGTCTTGTGGATATAACGCTCGATCTTTCC
>JAUVJT010000026.1 GCA_030592225.1 Candidatus Stahliibacteriota bacterium
GAGCAGGCCTTATTCCGCCGGAGCAGATACTTCTTAACTATTACTACCCATTTCCCTGCCGGGTGCTGGACGTAAGTTGCGGAACGGGGTTGCAGGCCATTGCTCTGGCCAGGCAGGGACACAAGGTTACCGGTGTCAATCTCGCGGCGTCTCTCGTGGGGCAGGCGCGGCGCAACGCGGTGCAGCAGGGTGTTGGCGTTACGTTCAAGCGGATAGACGACTTGAAGCTCGATGTGGACGATGCGTCTTATGATTTGGCCGTCATCTTTTCGCAAAAGATACAGCATCTGCCCGGTCGAGCGACACGGGTGGCGTTTTTGCGCGAGATTGCAAGAGTCCTGGTGCCTGCCGGATTTGTGTTCCTTTCCGCGCACGACCGCTACCATCCCACGATGAACGATCTGTGTCCCTCATTTGAGTCTATAGCCGAGCCTGACGGGGAGGAAGGTGATGTGTATCTGTTGAACCTGCATGGGGTGGAAAGCAAGGGCAAGGCGTTTTTCCATTACTCTACTCCGGACGAACTGCGGGTTGAGGTAACCGAGGCCGGGCTGCACGTGTGGCAGGTGGCGCGCCACTCCGAACTGGGCGGTGAACCCGGAATGGATCGGCTCTTCTACATGGTGGCTGCCAGGCAACCGTTTGATCCCGTTTGATTCCCGTCCACCCTAAATCAACAAAGCAAAAACCTGCTGAAATTGCCGCGCAGTGTTAGGGTAAAAAGGGGTAGGGTAACGTCAGTTTTACTGGCGTTCGCTTGGGTACTTACGTAATTGGGTATAGTTGTAAAGGTTGCCCTTTTCGTCGCAGCCCCAGAAGCTTACCCGTGCGGAGTCGGGGTAATCCCGTCTACTATTGTTATCTTTCCACCACCTGAAATCGGCCTGTGATTTGGCGGACTCGGGTAGACGGTTAAAGGATCGAGCCGAACACTTGCCTTTGCCTTTAAGTGTGGAAGGATCAATAGGAGTGCCTTCTTCATCAAGCCGCAGTGCATAGGTGGTGGAACGATCTAGCGGATCTGGAATGTACAGCAGGTATCCGCCGTCTTTGTAATCAGAGAAGGTAAGCCAGCCAATCCAGCTATTGGGATAACTTCGCCACACGTAGTCACGCCACGGGTAAACGTTTGCTTTTAGGGGCTTAGATTTCTCTTCTGGACCACCTTTGAGTCTAGAAATATGCAGGTTGTCCGGGCCATACTGTGGATTATCTGTCCTGTCGTGAAGAATCGCTGCTTCTATTCCCATACCTTGGTACCAGTTAACTATAGCTTGAAAGTAATCCCCAAGGATTTGATTTTTATAAATGGAGTTTGCTAGGGTGTGAGGAGTATCGTATACAGGTGTAATTCCTTCCGAGGTCAGAGTCGCCTTTACGATGCGAACAGGTTTTCCTAGATCTTCACTTCCTGCTAATATTAGGGTATCGCCTTGCAGAAGCCCCAGGTAATGCTCGTAATATCCTAACCCAGGCCAAGGATGAAAATCTTCAAAATCCCCCTCAGGGGTTATTCGCATCAAATGAACGCGTGGATTATAATTACCATCCACCACGTAGACGACTTCGTTACTTCTTCCGGAATATATTTTCAAACCGGTATCCCCGATGCTTGTATCAGAAGGTTCTTTCCATCGACCGGGAGTCGCAAATGTTATGTATAAATTGTTTCGACTGTCGCAAACCGCATGCGAATGCAACAATATATTGTGGTATCTGTATAGTAGAATGTCATCCAGAACGTTTTTTCCTTTGGGGCTTATTCTGGTTATATGAAGTCCTGTTGATTGTAATGACCCACCCCAATAACCTACTAGCCATAAATGGCCTGAATTGTCTAATACCACGGTAGCTTTGTATAAAGGGGTGTCGGTTTTTCGCGCATAATTCAGTAGGACTTCTGCCTGCGCCTCGCAATCAACCGGTTCTGCAAACGCAAACATCCACAGTAAGCATATCAACTTCATCTTGCGTAAAGAATACCAAAACCTGCGGTTATGTCAAGCGGCGCGTGATTCGCCAAATCGAGCAGGGGGTAACTTGCTGTATGTGAAAAATAGAGTATTTTACCGACTTGACAGGGTGATGAATCATCAATAAACTGAGCCATGAAACGTACAATTATATTACTACCGATACTGGCACTTATAGTGTTCTCAGCTTGCGGGAAAAAGAGTGCGGAGGAATCCCCCCGGTTCGTCTCTGAAACGGAGATGATTGAAGTTGCATCACCGGTGAAAGGCGACACCTTTTCGTGGGTTCTGGTAACAGGTAAGGCAAGCGTGACCCAGGGCGCGTTCCCTTTGGAGCTGCAGTCCACCATGGGCGAGGTTTTTGACCGGCGCAGCGTGATACTTGCAGGCAAGGCCCCGGATACGTTTGAATTCACCATGGGCGTTCCGGTCAAGGAAGACATCGCGCCGCAGAAAGCGCGCATAAGAGTCTACTCCCAGACCGAGGAAAGCTCAGGTTCGCTTGCCGCGGCAGTGGTTTCCTGCTACGTCATCCCCGGCTCCGGTCCCGCGCACGGAACCATTTTGCGCTACTACGCTTCTCTGGATACCAACGACTTAAAGGCGGCTTACGCTTTGCTGGCGGTTGAGGGTCAGGCGTATCCCAATCTGTACGGCGGCGAAGCGGTGTTCTCTCCCCGTCCCAAGCTCGAGGTGTTTGAAACCTGGAAAACCGAAGACGAGCGCCTGCGTGTTCTGATGCTGAAGCCTGAGACCATGTACGACCTGCCTGCCGAGGGGCTGTTCTGCTACCGGGCAAAGGTCGAACACAAGCTGGGCGATGAGGTCAACGTTGAGGAAGTTTACGTGTTCCTCAAGCGCCAGGCAGACGGGTTCTTTAGCATCTACAAGCCGAGGAAAGCCCCGCATAGCTCTAACTAATAAAGTTCACCTGAGCGGACTGTTGGCAGTTTTAAGCTGCGGCTAAAATACATCTTAGAAATTCAGATAAAACGCCGTTCCTGAACAGGGAACGGCGTGGAATATTTATGCGTCTAAGGGGTATAAGAAGGTATAATGATAATTAAGGAGGCGCAATGACCCGTAACACCCCCCGTAACACTCCCCGTAATACCCGCCCTAATACCCGCAATACACCAACTGCGTCGCGCAAGACGCGACGTAAGTTCTGGATGGCAATTCTGCCACTGTTGCTCGTGGCGCTTTTGGGATCGGATGCCGATGACCCCCTAGATACCTATGACGATCCGGCGCCCATTAATCCCGTCCAGATGCAGATGATCCAGACCGCCCCCCAGCCCTACTCCGGAGGCGAAGATGTAGTTGGTAAGAGCGCTGAGAGCATTGAACCCAATCCTAAGCTCGACGTGGAGGCCTTCATCTCAAAAGACGGGCGCAAGGGCTGGAAGGTTAAGCTGGAGCGCGAGTTGCCTCTGGCCACGCCGGCGGTGGTTTCAGGCAAGCTCTACATCGGCGGGGGATTTGCTTCCTACGAGTTCTACGCCATGGACGCTGTGTCGGGCAAGCCGCTGTGGCTTTTTCACTGCGGCGACGACGGCCCTACCGCTGCGGTGGTGGAGCGAGGCTGCGTGGCGTTCAACACCGAAAGTTGCATACTGTACGTGCTCGACGCCAAAACGGGCAAGAAGTACTGGGGTCGCTGGCTGGGCGATCCATTGATGAGCCAGCCAGCCATCAAGGGTGACCGTATCGTGATGGCCTATCCTGACCAGCGCGGCGGACACTCCCTTTCCTGCATGGGTCTGAAAGACGGCGAAGAGCACTGGACCCAGCCCATCCCGGGCGAGGTTATCTCCACCCCGGTTATCGAGGGCAACAAGGTTTACGCCACTACCCTTGAAGGTTCGGTGCATTGTTTTGACCTTGCATCCGGAAAGAAGTACTACTCCAAAGAGCAGCAGGCCACATCAGCGCCCTGGATTTGGCAGGGCGAGGTGTACGTGAGTTTGCGAGAGGACGAGGAACGCATTGTGGGCGGCGAGGCGAAAACGGTGCGCACCGAAGGCCAGGGCAGGATAACCAAGTCAGGTGAGCGCGACAACGATGCCCTGTGGGCCAAGCAGGACGCAGACTACCTTAACGTTGATCGCTCCTCAAAGTACGCCGCAGAGCAGGCTGCGCTTGACGCATCGGTCGGGTTCTCCTCGGCTCCTTCAGAGGCCAAGCTCGGGCAGGGTGAGGCCAATCTGGGCGTTGCCTCAGTTTCGGGTATCTGGGCATACCAGGGCTCGCGTCCCACCATCATCAATGGAGTCTCCTATACCTCGATGGGCGATACCCTCAAGGCCTTGAACGCCGCATCGGGCAAGGTGCTGTGGAAGCGCCGCATAAAAGTCAAAGACTCCCCCGGCGGACGTCCCTTTTCTCCTCCCTCCTACGCTTCGGGCAAGCTGTATCTCGGTGCGGTATCCGGCGAAATCATCTGTCTGGATGCCAAAAACGGCAAAGAGCTATGGCGTTACGACTGCGGCGAACCGGTGCGTTTCCAGCCCGCTATTGCCCAGGGCCGCATCTATTGGGGCACTGATCGGGGTTCGGTATTCTGTCTTGAGGCCAGGGATGCCGAGGTTGACGGCTGGCTGATGTGGGGCGGCAACGCGCAGCATAACTACACCCCATAGGGTATCCCAGGGTGCAGACCCTGGTTTATTTATTTGACATTGAAGTTCCCTTTGGTTGGGCTTCGCACCCGACTGGGGCACGCTGTACGTCGCCCCTACGGAAATATTCAAGGGTTTTTGACCCAGTCCCTTTAATCTGTGAAATCTGTGGTTAAGGAATTGATGCCGCACCCAGGCGGCATTTTTCTTAAGTTACCTCGCCGGAACGGGTTTTAACCCTTTCAAGAACATGAAAACGCCCACGTCTTCGCAAATTGCGTTGTGAAAAGGCGAGGATGCAAGGGCTGAACGGGCGTGATCGGTGCTGACAAAATCTATCCACACCAGTTTGCCCATTATTCGTGCCAGAAACCGTCCCAGGGGACCAAATTCCATCACCCGGCAGAACTTCTTCATCTCCTGGTAGTTGAATCCCTTTTTGCCGTCTATTATGAACATTTCCCCGCCCGGTTTCAGAACCCGGTACAGCTCTGCAAACATCCTTTCAGGGTCATCCCAGTGGTGGAAGGTAAAGGAGTTGATAACCAAATCCAGGGAATTATCTGCAAAGCTCAGGTTATAAGCGTCTTCTTTCTGCGCTATGACCCTGTCTTTGAGGTTGTTCTGGTGGATGACTTTCTTGTTCAGCCGTACCATATCCGCCGACAAGTCGGTGGAATACACGGTCAATCCGGGATGTTTGTTCGCCAGGGACACGCCCAGGTAACCTGCTGCCGCGCCCACGTCAAGGACACTGCCGCAAGGGTTATTGACCGGTATCCAGCGGGCAAACTGTTCGTATACCTTCAGGAAAAACACCCGCGTGTAAAAATCGTACAATCTGGAGTGCGGGAAATTAAAAACCACAGGCTCCATTCGGAACGCCATAAGACTCCTTTAAAATGAATTTGCGTACACCTTCAGCACGTACCCAGAGAACTATACGTCTTTTTGCGGTGTTGTCAATACATCATTTAACCCAGGAGGGCTTGATTATTCCCCGATTCTCCCTATAGTAAGGGGAAAACTTAGGAGGAACAATGTACAAGAAACTTATACTGGCAGCACTAGTCATAGCTATACTTATCCCACTTAGCCTGAAGGCGGATGAGTACACCACCATGAAGGATATAATGCTCGATCTGGCCGAGTACGTGGTGCTTCTCGAAGACTCGCTGGAGCAGGAGATAGTTCACCTGCATGCCGACATCATCACCGAGGACGGGGTAAGCTACACCAGAGACCTCCACGCGGGCTATACCTACGGCGTAACCGGTTTCGGCGACTGGCGGGTGGCCGATCTGGACATCATCGTATACAAAGACGTTGACGGCCAGTGGATAGAAATCGAGCGCGACGAAGACGAAGATAACAACCCTACCGTCATAGTTGAACCCACCTCGACCGGGACGTACTCCATTGACGTGTCAGTGTACAGTTTTGACGGAGATTATACAGGCGCGCATTACGGGCTGGTTATTTTCCACGAGATGCCTGAGTAACCCGTAACACCCAAAGGGCGTTACTCGCGAGGTTTTCTGCAGAAAACCTCGAAATGTATCAAAATCGCTGTTGGGAAAAATTACAGGAGTTCCTCTTACGGGGAACTCCTACTTTATCTTCACCAGAACCGGTGGACTTTTTGCCGAATCCACCGTGTACTCCACCCTCAGCCAGTCGCCCGGTTCCAAATCGCCCTGATATTTGCAGTCAAAGTTCTTGCGCGCCCATTCGCCTGCGCAGAAGTTGGTGTTGAACGCGCCTGTGGCGTCAGCCTTGGTCATCGCCGCAATCCTGCCGTCAGTGTCCCTGATAATCACCTCGGCTCCGCCCTTTACCGTTCCCTGCTCGCCCTGCACCGTAACCGTGCTCGACCTGGTGTAGAAGGCGGTTATCTTGTTGACCTTGGGCGGCTTGAGGGAAGTGGCCACGCAGCCTGCAAGTCCGAGAATAATCAATAATGGAAGGATTTTCGTCATCTATTCCTCCTCGTAGGAACGAATCTTGTCCCTCATCCAGAGAACGGCTTGTTTGAAGGTTTCAACTGAAGATGGATTGCCTAAGAATGTTGCATCAAGCCAGGTTCGATAATACTTATTTTTTCGATTCTCCTCTTCAAACGATTCTATTCCTGCCGACTTCAATTTTTTCCAAAACTCCGATATAACGGATTCTTTTAATTTTGGATCGAGTGCTCTTTCAATGTCCCAGGAATGTATAGCTATTGAGCCGTCAGTCCACCCTAAAAAGATTCGAGTTATTACCTTCTTGCCGTTTTCTCTGTTGTCAACTACGAAATAAAATGATCCTTCGTATTGGCCTTTGCCCCACACAATTTTTCCAGGAGTAGGAGTCTTCAGGGTAAAGTTGAGCAGTTCCTCCATTCCTTGTAGCTGTCTCTCTGTCAACTTTTCTTCATCATCGGATTCATTCTCGTTGTATTCTTTCAAAGCTTTCAAAAAGGAATCTTTGTTCCACATCCTCGTTGAACGTTCGCTGGTTTTCTTCGCAGCCTCCTTGGCCTCCGGGCCGCCGTACAGACGCGGAACGAGCAGTTCGCGTTCGCTGTCTTTGAAGTATTCCAGTTCCAAAGCTCCTACAGTGCAGTCGCTGTGGGCATTGAGGTAGAGGATGATTTCCCGCAGTTCATCATTGATTTTATCAACTGCCACGATAAGGGTAAACTCGCCCTGGTTCAGGTTTTCGGCCAGCGCATCCTTGAACGCAGATTCCTCAAACTCCTCCCCTAACTTGTCGGCCATCGTCTGATAAAGGGGCGCACCTAAAAGTTCATTAAAGGTTTCCACGAACTCGTCTACAGTCATCTTGGCAAGGAAAGCGGCGTACTCCAACAGTTGACCTATAACCATCCGCCTGATCTCACGGCTTTTGGCAAGCTTGCACTCGATAACGGTAATTGCTCCATCTCTATCTACCGCGATGATGTCCGAAGAACCCGAACCGGGCAGGCCGAATTCGCGGACACAGGCTATCAAAGGCGGTTCAATAGGTATCAGGCTGATGTCTCTATCCAACAAATCCTGAAGGTGCGCCTCGCTGTCATACTTCGAGGCGTCCAACGGTTTCCAACCCGCTTCACCCTTGTCCCTGACCATGATTCTCATTTTTTTGTCTCCTAGACGTTCCTGGGATTAATCACGCAACACACCTCCGTTCCCCAGAGAGTGTTTCTTATTAGAACTTGAAGATAGCCGAGATACGCCAGGAGCCCATGTCCAGAAGATCAGAAAATCCCATCAGGTCAATCTGGAAGTTCTCGGTTATATTGATACCGATTCCAAAATCGTACACCACGTTGTTTAGGGTTTCTTTCTGAACGCCTTCGTCATTGGTGATGTCGTATGGGTCGTAGTAGGTGGTGTCGATTGTGGTGCCGTCGCCGTGCACGGTGTGGGATTCGGTTTCAATGGTTCCGATCCCCTGCGTGTGGGTGGTGTAGGTGTTCATTCTGTGGGTGAAGGTCGCGCCAAGACGCAGAGCCAGAGGGTCTATGGGTTTGAACTCAACGCCGACCGGGGCGTAGACTGTCAACATCGATGCCTTGTTGATGACGTAGTCCGATGAAGAGGTATAGGTGGTGGCGGTGAAGTCTTCAAACTCGTCGATTCCGTCGCCGTCGTTGATTAGGGCATAGGTGGCTGTAGAGTGTTCATTAAGGGTTGAGTCTTTTTCCGTGGAGCCCCGGAATCCCAATCCCAGTCCGAAGCTTATTTTCTCATTCAAGTCGAATACGCCCTTGGTTCCAAGTGAATACGCCATACCTGAGCCTTTGCCTGAGCCTGCGGTAAGGGTTGTGTCTATGTTAATCGTAGTTGCGGTGATGCCGCCTGCCGAGGCGAGTGTCGTATCGTTGCCCACGTTGTTTACGCCTGCGCCTTCTTTCCAACTCCACATGTTGTATTCAAAGCCACCCGTAAACCACAGGTCAGCGCCTTCATCAAGCTCGTAGATGCCCAGCAACTCCACCGGGAACGCCAGGCCGGAGTAGCGCCAGTTGGTAAGATTTGCGGCCCAGCCGACGTCAATTAAGCCAAGATCGCCGTAGGTCTCCTCAAGTGAATAGGAGTGTACCGTGTCCCGACCGTCGTCGCCTGAGAACATCTCCGCGCCGGCGTACCCGGAAAGCTGGAGGTATCCCATCTCTGTCCAGGCGCCGAACCTGACCCGGTTGAACATCTCCTGGGTCACCTGCTCTGCGTAAGAGTAGGCCGTATCGTAAGCGGTTAACGACGAGCCGTCGTAGGTGTAATGAGTGGTTATCCGGTTGCTGGCCGGATCAAGCATCTTTATTTTGTCGCTGGAGTGGTCAAAGGCAAATCCCAGATTAAAGCCCTCGTTGAGCGCATAGCCCAGTCCGAAGAACCCGACAAACAGGTTTGACGAATGCCAGGCTTCAACAATGTCGGTCGAAACCGTGCTTGAAGTAATCGAGCCGTCGCCTGGATCAACTGCGTAGCTGGTGTCAACCTCGTACCCGTAGCCCAGATATTGAGTTCCATTGATGTCAATCGTATCGGCGATGCGCATCATCCGGGTATCGAAAACCCCGGCTATACCCAGGGGCGGGCCGAAAGCCTTGCCGCCGATAAGAAAGAAACCGGGTCCCTGAAAGCCTGTTGAATCCAAGAATGCATTCTCCTGGCCTGAGACGAAATTGGCCAGGTTGGTGTAAAGTTGGGAGCCTTCAATCAACGGAATCCGGGCCGGATCGTTAAGGAACCAGTCATAGTCATCCCACAGTATGCCTGCGGTGGATGAGTAACGGAATGAATATGGTGAGTAGGCCAAGCCCACTGCAACGATAACAAGTAAAAGCAGTATCGCTTTTTTCATACGCCTCCTTTGGTTTTGTTATTAGAATACTTAAAAATTAGGATGTGTCAACCACCCCTTAACGTATCTTATGGGGTATCCACACTTTGATTCTCCTCCGTCGGTAAAGGGGGTGGGCAGGGCGGAAAGAGTGATGAGCGGGTTGCGGGGGTGTTATGTCCTTAAAAATCAGGAACGCATGTTTCTGGATATAGTGAAAATGCCCGGAGGGTACGGGTGTGTTACGGGTGTGTTACGGGGGGGGTTGACAAAACACGCTCTTGGCCTTAAAGTTCAAGCTATGGGGAATAAAACTACAGTAATAATCCTGGGAGCGCTTCTGGCGGTCTCCCTTGTATGGCCGCAGAACAATATCGTTTTTGTTGATTCGGATAAGATACTTGAGGATTTCGAGGACGCCAGGATTGCCCGGGCCACCTTAAATCAGTCGGTCCTGCAGTGGAAGCACGAGCTTGATTCGTTGCGAAGGGCCTATCAGACTTCAGAGCAGGAATTTAAGGCACAGCAGCCCATGCTTTCGGAGGAGGCTCTGCGCGCCCGGCAGCAGGAGCTTACCGTGGTCAGGCATCAGTACGAGACGTTCGGGCAGGATATATGGGGCGAGGGAGGCAAGGTTGAACAAAAACACGCCGAACTTTTTGCCCCGGTTATAGACAGGATGAATGAAGTTATCGAGGAGATAGCCGAGGAGAAGATGATTGCTATCGTTATCGACGTGGCCGGGGGGGACGTTCTTTACGCCGACGTATCACTGGACATCACCTCCGAGGTTCTCGATGAACTTAATCGTGAGTATGCGGCGCTTGCTCCTACCGTAAAGAAGAAGGTGGTGATTTTCGGTGTGGCCGCTCTTGACGAGAAGAGTCAGTCCGAGGGGCTGGGCCCCAGGGTGCGCAGCTCTATCCGCAAACTCGTTTCCCAGTTCGAGAAGGATCTTGAAATTCTTCCCGATCGCGACGTGGAACCGATGCTTCAACAGTACGGTGAGTCGTTCGATCGTGAATTAGAAGAGTCTGTCGCACTCGAGATAGGCAGGAACCTTGATGCCGAGTTCGCCTACATGGGAACGGTCGAGAGACAAGGCGGCGACATCGTGATAACCCTGAGGCTTCTTAAGCCCAAGGATGATAAGGTATTCCCGCCGGTCACCGACAGGATTGCAGAAAAGGAAGAAGCCTTGTTTGAGCAAAGGGCAAGCGAACTTGCGGCCAGGCTTCAGGCCTATATCATAGCTGATACGGATTGAACCCTCTATACGACCAGACCCCGGGGGCGCTCAACCGAGCGGGAGGTAAGTTATGAAAGTTGTGGAGCTTGCAGAGCTTCTGGAAGGAGCGCTTCTCGGCCAGACCGATACAGAACTTGTGCGCCCCGCCGTTCTTGAGGATGCATCACCTGCAGAGCTTGCCTTTTATGACGGTGAGGATGCCGGAAAACTATCCTCTTCTCATGCAGGTTGTGTTATCACCAGTCTGCGCCCGGAGCGCTTTGCGGCGCGTTCCCTCATCGTAGTTCCGGACGTCAAGCTCGCCTGGGCAACCGCGCTGGAGGCGTTTCCTCAACCCGAGGAAGAGCAATCTGCAGGCCTGGTATACGTATCTGCTTCCGCATCAGTCCACTCATCCGCCGCGCTCCTGCCCTTTACCTATATCGGTCCCCAGGTCAGTGTCGGCCCTGACTGTGTCCTCGGTCCCGGCGTGACAGTTCATGCCCGCTCGCAAATCGGCGCACGGGTCCGCATCGGCGCAAGTTCGGTAATCGGCTCTGAGGGGTTTGGATACGTCAAGAATCCAGACGGTTCGCACCGGCACATCCCGCATTTGGGCAAGGTAATAATCGAGGATGACGTTGAGATTGCGGCAGGTGTGTGCATAGACAGGGGAACGGTCGGGGATACAGTCATCGGTCAGGGAACCAAGATAGATAACCTGGTTCACATCGCGCACAACGTGAAGATAGGCAGCAACTGCCTCATAACCGGGCAGTGCGGCATCGCCGGTTCGTCAATTCTTGAAGATAACGTCATTCTTGCCGGCCAGGTGGGAATCAAAGATCACGTAATAGTCGGGGCAGGCGCGGTGGTGCTGGCCAAGTCCGCGGTTTTCAAGAACATCGAAGCCGGCGCGGTGGTATCCGGAGTGCCCGCCCGTCCGCATCGCCTCACCCTGCGCGCCCAGGCAAGGCTCTATAAAGAAAAGCCTTCCGGGGAACAGAAGTGAGTCTGCAAAGGACGCTTAAGGCTTCATTTGAACTGGAAGGCGACTGTTTGTGGACTGCAGGGTCAAGCAGTGTTTGCGTCAGTCCAGCTCCCCCTGACACCGGAATTCTGCTGCGCCGCATTGACTGCACAAAACCTGTAACCTTCCCCGTATCTGTTGATAATGCGGAAGTTGAGCTTCACCGGGTTGTGCTGAACGGTAATGGAAAGAAACTTGCGTTCGTTGAGCATCTACTGGCCGGACTGTGGGGGATGGGTATAGATAATGCCCGGGTTGACGTCAAAGGAGAAGAGCTTCCTTTCCTTGACGGCAGCGCTTTGCCGTATGTTAAAGAAATCCAGAAAGTTGGGATGCTCGTCCAGGGCAGGGCGCGCAGGTCTCTGCGGCCCGGCTTCTCTTTGTTGATGATTGATAAAAAGAGTTGTATATATATCTTGCCCGCGCAAGAATTCGAGATTAATTACGTCTTCAAACACAAGTCGTTGAAAATACGCAGATTCTGCAGTATTGAACGAACCTTTGCCGCGGAGATTGCTCCTGCACGCACGTTCGCTTCCGGGGATTACCCTCCGTTTGCTTATCCCTTCAGTATACGTCGCAGCGGGAAACTGAGTTTTCCTTATCCTGCAAGGTTTGCCGACGAGATGCTGAGGCACAAGGCGCTCGATCTAGTGGGCGACTTTGCACTGTTGGGTGCCAGGATAGTCGCCCACGTGTGGGCATATGGGACAGGGCATAAGGATACACATAATGCAATTAAACTTCTCATGAAGGAGGAAAAAAGATGGAAAACCTGAATATTGACTGGATTCGCTCCAAACTTCATCACCGCTACCCGTTTTTGCTGCTGGACAGGGTGACCAGGCTGGAGGAGAAAGAGGCCTGGGGCTACAAGAACGTTACCTGTAACGAACCCCACCTTGCGGGTCACTTTCCCGACTTTCCGGTTATGCCCGGTGTTTTGATAGTGGAAGCCATGACTCAGCTTGCAGGTATCATTATTCTCGCTCCGCGCACCGAGCAAGAGAAGCGCAACATGTTTTTCCTCGGGCTGGACAACGTGCGCTTCAAGGGAGCGGTGCGTCCGGGCGACCGTCTGGACATGCACGCCAAGGTTATCTTTCACCGCAACGCCGAACAGACCGAGCAGGCCAAGATGGAAGTTGACGCCCACGTGGACGGCAAACTGGTCGCCAGGGCTTCCTTGCTGGTGGGGATGTTTCCCAACCCGGAAGACTAACCCCTCCTCAATATCAGGGACAATCCCGGACGTCATGGTGTAAGGTAGTTATGCCCCATATTCATCCCACCGCAGTGGTTTCACCGGATGCGGACTTATCCTCAGGGGTAGTAGTCGGTCCCTACGTTATCATAGAAGAAAACGTGAAAATAGGCGAGGACACAGTAATCTTAGCTCATTCGGTAATCAAGCCCCTTGTGAAAATCGGGGCAAACTGCACCATCGGAGAGCACGCTGTCCTTGGCGGACTGCCCCAGGACAGCGGATTTGCAGGAGAGGAGAGCTATCTCAATATCGCAGATAACGTCACCATACGCGAGTTTGCCAGCCTGCACCGGGCCACCGGTGAAGGCGAATTCACTATCGTCGCCAAAAACTCCTACGTTATGGCTTACGTGCATATCTCGCATAATTGCAAGTTGGGTGAGAACGTAACCGTCGCCAATGCCACCCAGCTTGGGGGGTACGTTGAAGTCGGCGCACAGGCATTCATCGGGGGCGCTACCGGGGTTCACCAGTTCGTCCGCATCGGGAAGCTGGCCATGGTGGGCGCACACTCCTATCTCACCCAGGATATTCCTCCCTTCCTGCTCGGTTCCGGGCATCCTTTCCGGGTTTCAGGCATAAACCGTGTTGGTCTGGAGCGCGTAGGCATCCTCCCTGATAGCAGGCAGCTTATATCCAGGCTGTTTCATCTGCTGTATCGTGATCGGCGTCCCTTCAGGCAAGCCATTGCCGATCTTTCCCAAACCGAACTTTCTCAACCGGAAGTTGCGCAATTTCTTGAGTTTATAAATTCCAGCAAGCGGGGCGTCAGATTGAAATCCGACAAACCAGAGCTGATAGACTAAAGACGACTCAATATTGAACCCGCGAGCGAAACTTCCGGACTCAATGAAACGTCAGATAGATAAGATGTATGAAATGCCTGTCTTATGTCAAAGAATCGTATGAAGCTGGTTGAAGTCAAGGTGATTCCCAAGTCCTCACGTCAGCGCGTGGAGACTGTCGCCGATGACAAACTCAAGGCATGGATTCACTCCGCCCCGGAGAAAGGCAAGGCTAATGATGAGGTGCGCAGGCTCCTTGCCGATTATTTCGATATCCCTCGCTGTAGAGTGAAACTTATCAAGGGTGAACACTCTCGCATCAAGATATTCTCTCTTGACATCGTCCCGGATAGCCGTAAGATTGGTAATCACGATAAGGAGGACTGATGGCCAAATACCTGTTGGCGATACTGCTTTTCGCCGGAGTCGGGATTGCACTGGTGGTCCTGGGCTGCGGTCAGCTTGATGAACCTGATTACCGGGTGGAACTTGAGGGAATAAAAATACATACTGAAACGGCATACCTTACGGAAGATGAGGGTTCTTCCTCTCACGCCAGGGTGAGTTTTTCATGGAACGCTCCCTTGCTTGAAGACGCCGCTCCAGCGAGGAGTGCCGAAGGGGTGATAGTAGAAAAAACAGTGCAGGGTTCTTTTCTGATAGCGGATACACTGCCCCTTTCGGCTGTGATGAGTTTTACAGATCCCGATACCTTGAGCGTGGAGCGCTCAGCCGGCTACCGTTTGCTGCTGCTGCGTCAGGGGCGTGCCTACGAGATGGCAGAATTTACCTGCACACCTCTTGAAGGTGTCGAGTTTCATCTTTCCGACACGATTTCAGCCGAAGAAGGCAAGATAGTTCTTTCCTGGGCTGCCAATGCCGATGTTGCTGAATACGAGGTCAGTTTGATGACCCTGGGGATACTTGTTCCGATTCCGGAAGGTGAAAGTGTTGCAAACGGCAAAGTCCAGTCCTCCGACGGTGAAACCGTACGCTGGGAGATAGATGCAGAGAAATTAGCAGAAGGCGCCAACTACATTCTTCGAGTGGAAGCCGTCCAGGAGGATAAAGGATGCCTGCGCAGCGTAAGAGGCTCAAAGCTCTTTGTAACGGGAGATTTGGGTCAAGAAGAAGATGAAAAAGATAACGGTTAATTGAGGAGGGTATAGTATAATGAATGAGCATAAGCATTCTGATAATCGCACCTTATGGATATCGGTGCTGGTTTCAGCCGGAGTGGCACTGCTTGTTTCCGCAATAGTCAGCCTGGCCCTGCAGATTCCGACGTTCCTTGCCCGACGTCCGCGTCCGGCGCCCGATCTTGCAGGCCTGAGCGTTGCTGAAGCGGAAGAGACGGTGGGACCCTACCGCCTTATAATCCTTCCAACCGGAGAGGAACCGAGCGAACTTGAAGAGGGAACCATAGTTTCACAAGACCCCGAGGCGGGCGAACTCGTTCGTTCGGGCGGAATCGTGCGGGTAGTGCTGAGCAGCGGTAAGCCAAACGTGGACGTGCCCGATCTTGCAGGGTTCGAGTTGGTTTACGCCACCGAGACCTTGCAGGCGGCAGGTCTTTTTGTTGAAAATGTCGTCTCGAAACACGACTCCCTGCCCGAGGATCTGGTGATAGGAACCGATCCCGAGGTTGGAGTCAACGTTGAGAAGGGAAGCAAGGTTACCCTGTACGTAAGCCTTGGTCCCGAACTGATTGAGGTTCCCAAGGTGACCGGGCGCAAGCTCTCCGCCGCGCGCAAAACCATAGAGGAAGCGGGCTTTGCGGTGGGCAACATAACCTACAGGGTCACGGGTGAGTACTACCAGGGAACGGTGATGAAGCAAATCCCCCCAAAGGGAGAGACGGCTCCCAAGGGTTCGGAGATAGAACTGGTTGTGGCGGGAGTGCTTCGCTAGGATGTCGGCAAAGACCTCCGGGGGCCAGCGTTCTATTGTGAAAAAAATCCTGAAAGTCGTTATCATTGCAGGAATCATTATAGGCGGCTTTATTGCATTAGGCGCGTTGGGATTTGTGGTTGCTAACTTTATCGTGATGCCCATAATCGTGGGTAAAGGCAGCGAGGTCGAGGTTCCTGAGGTGGTGGGTACGCCGCTTGAGGAAGCCATCGTGCGGCTTTCCGAACAGGGCTTCGAATCGGTGGCCGATGAGCAACGACCCGATACCCTTTACCCCGAAGGGGTGGTAGTCGAGCAGCAACCAGGCGGCGGCAGTATGGTGAAGAAAGGCAGATTGGTGCAGCTTACCATATCCAGCGGCGAGGAGTTGGTTCGTGTTCCCTACTTACTCGGTCTTACCATAGAACAGGCTCAGGCCATTTCCCAGCGCCGCAAATTTGAGATTAATCAGGTGGACACCGTGCAGAGCGATACCGTACCCGCGGGAAGGATTGTGGCCATGAAGCCCGATCCGGAGATCAGGGTGCAGAAGGGAACCAAACTGCATCTATACATTTCAGCAGGACCGATAGACAAGACCATTCCCGTACCCAACTTTATCGATTTGCCTTTGGAGAAGGTGCAGGAGATGCTCGAGGCCGATTCCCTGGTGCTGGGCGAGGTTCGCAAAATGGAGGTTCCGGGCAAGGGCGGGATAGTTATACTGCAATCCCCTGATCCTGGAATGTTTGTGGGTACGGGCGATACCATA
>JAUVJT010000064.1 GCA_030592225.1 Candidatus Stahliibacteriota bacterium
GCCACCCTGCGGGTAACGTCGTCGCAGGTAGGACCAAGTCCGCCGCAGGAGATGACAAAACCTGAACGTCTCAAGGATTCAGTGAGTACCTGTTTCAACTCAGCGGGATCGTCAGTGCTAAAGGTCACCCGTGAGACTTTGATTCCTGCAGAAAGAAGGCTGCCTGCAAGGAAGGCCACGTTGGCGTCCCGCACCGCACCGGCCAGGAGTTCGTCGCCGATGATTACAAGCTCGGCAAAGACCTTCTCAGATTCAATAGCCATAGATCAGAGGAATGGGAATCAACATGATGAGCCGGAGGATGCCGTTGGTCACCAGACCTGCGGCCAGGTCGTCGGCCATCACCCCCCATCCGCCGGGCAGACGCTCAATAAGACGCAGGGGAGGCGGCTTGAAAATATCGAGAAGCCGAAAGATCACAAATGCTATGACGTAGATGATAATCAAGCTGAGCACGGGGGTGGACGAGGAGGACGGGGAGGAGGGCATCCAGACTACCGCGACAAGCATGCCGCAGAACTCATCGAGGGTGATGCGGGGGTCATCGTGCTTCCACCCGTGCTGCCGGGCGCTGTAACTGCCCCAGACACCCAGGAGAAATAACGCGACTACCACCCCTGCCAGCACCCATGGATGAGGTCTGAGGAACCACGCTACGGGCAGGGCAAGCAGAGCGGCCATCGTACCCCCTCCCCTGGGAACGTAGCCCGTACCCATGACGGAAAGCACGAGCCGCAGCCATAAGCGAGGTTGAGAACTACTCATCTCACTACAATGACTCAAGCCTCCCTGGGTGGGAGGCTTGAGCGCTAATCATCTTCACGATAACCCTTAACCGGGCTGGTTGAAACCCCGTTATTACCTGTGTTTGCGTGCCGGTAAGATTCTCTCCAACTCGACCACTACCGGAGCCACGATGAATGAAGAAGAGTAGGTTCCTATGACGATTCCAATGGTCATGGTCATGGCAAAGGGAAAAATGGCGGTGCCCGATGCAAAAATAGCCACCGACACTGACACGAACAACGTGGTAATTGACGTAACAATGGTTCGCGAAAGCGCGGAGTTTATACCGGTATCGACATTTACGGCAAGAGTCGCCCCGCGGCGCGTCTTCAAAAGCTCCTGGATGCGCTTGGAGATAACGATTGAGTCGTTCACCGAGTAACCGACGATGGTAAGCAACGCGGCGATAACGGTGATGTCGATGCGGATACCCAGAAGGGTGATAATGCCTATTGCTATCAATACGTCGTGGAACACGGCCAGTACCGTACCCACTCCGAAGCGGAAATCTATGCGTATCCAGATGTAGACGAGCACCAGAGCCAGCCCCAGGAGCAAGGCCAGAATGGCGTCCCACTGCAGTTCCTTGCCGAACGCTGCAGAGACCGTCTCCTCGCCGGTCAGGGTTACCTCCATACCCGGATTCCTTTCTTCCAGACGCTCGATGAGGATGCGGCTGAAGCTTTTTTGTTCGTCTTCCTCAATCAGCGCGGTCTTGGGAGGAACCTGTATCTGATAGGAGGTATTACCCGTGCTTACGTCCTGGATGCGGAAAATCTTGACGTCGGCCTCTCCCAGGTCGTCAAGAGCCGCTCTTATCTCATCGGTGGATACTTCCTCCGAAAAGGAAAGGCTGATTTTGGAGCCGCCCTCGAAATCAATACCGTAGTTAGGGCCGCCGTTCAGGAGCAAAAAGACAAGGGTCAGCGCAATGAGCACACCGGAAGCAATAAAGCCGATATGGCGAAACCGGCTGAAGGGGATGTGTGTTTCTTTAAGTATCTGCAGCATCATCGCCTCCTAGATGTAGAGTTTGCGGTCGGGACGCTTGAACAGATACAGATCAAATAGTCCCTTGGCGAAGTAAACCGCGGTTATCATGTTTATAATCAATCCGATAATGAGAGTGATAGCGAATCCGCGCACCGGCCCGGAGTTGAACATCGCAAGGACTATCGCGGCTATGATGGTGGTAATGTTGGCGTCTATGATTATTTTCCATGCCTTGCTGTAGCCTGTTTCAACCGCCGATCGTGGAAACTTCCCGGCTCGCAGTTCCTCTCGTATTCGTTCGTAGATGAGCACGTTGGCATCCACCGCCATACCAATGGTAAGAGCAATACCGGCCAGACCGGGCAAGGTAAGCGTGGCTCTGAACCCGGCAAGTACGGCAAAAAGGCCGAACAGGTTAAAGATAAGGGCGGCAACCGCCACCAGACCTGAACCGGTGTAGTAGATGATAAGAAACAGCACCACCGCGGCAAGGCCGATAAGGATGGCGATAACGCCGGCGCGTACGGAGTCACGCCCCAGGGTGGGGCTTACCGTGCGTTCCTGCACGATGCGCAGGGGAACCGGCAAGGCGCCGTGACGGATGAGTATGGCCAAATCGCGCATCTCATCGCCGACTCTATCCCGTCCGGTGATTGTGGCGGGAGAGCCGGGCGGAATGCGTTCTCTTATGACCGGCGCGGTTTTGACCACGCCGTCAAAGACAATGGCCAGACGTTCGTCCACGTTGCTGCCGGTAACCTCGGCAAAGCGGGTCTGACCGCTGCGCTTGAGTTCCATTATGGTTACCCAGGTTCCCTGATAGTTGGGATCGTTGCCCTGGTAAGGCTTGGCAGACGCATCCTTGATGTCGGCGCCGGTTATCTCAATCTTCTTCTTCACGATGAAGACCTTGCGTATGGTCCTGCCCTCCGCTTCCTCCTCCGGTCCAAAAAGAATCTCGGCATCCGATGGAACCACGGAGCGTGACTCTGCTGCAAGGTTTTTTAATTCCTTATAGTTGCGTTTCTCGACCGCGGCGTCGTTGCCTGCAGGTATAAGGTATCCGCTGAACGGCTGGCCCGAACCCAGCGAGTCGCCTAAAAGATGCGCGTCGATGTCTGAAAATATCTGCATGGTAGTGGTGGGATTAACGAGCAGCCTGAATTCAAGCAAACCTGTTTTGCCTATAACCTCAAGGGCTCGCTCCCTGTCCGCGATACCGGGAAGCTGTACCTGCATGCGGTTGTTGCCCAACCGCTGTATGTTGGGTTCAGCCACACCAAGATCGTCAACACGGTCGCGAATAATGCTGATGGCGTTATCGGTTGCGCTAACGACCTCCTCGGGCAAGAAACCCCTGCCCGAGGTATCGGCCTCCAGCACGAGATGCATACCGCCCACAAGATC
Organism: Candidatus Stahliibacteriota bacterium; assembly: GCA_030592225.1. Taxonomy (GTDB): domain Bacteria; phylum Hydrothermota; class Tepidihabitantia; order B3-TA06; family B3-TA06; genus B3-TA06. The sequence continues at coordinate 3,187 of JAUVJT010000064.1, forward strand.
GAGTCCAAGATGAAGAGCTTTCTTCTCAAGCTCCATTCGCTCCGCTTCATCAAGATCAGTCGCCGTCCACAGCTTGACCGTAGGATACAGGAGAATACCTCCTATCACCATGGACAGGATAAACAGAACCAACTTGGTCCACAAACTTCGCTTCATCCAACCTCCTCGAGGGGTTTACGGGATTCTTTTTCCATCAAATCTCCTTGCCCGTCAAAAGGGCCATCTCACTCACTGCTTGCCTCATCCCCACTTCAAGAGCACGCGCCACAATGGCAAATCCAATTGAGACTCCTGCAATTTCTTCTATCTGCATGAGCGCAGAGACGTTGTCATAGTCCAACGCGTGACCGACGTGGGCTTCCATACCGAGCGAGTTAACGAACCGCGCCGTCTTGCCGAACAGTTCGATATATTCTGCGACATCATCTGGATTTGCAGCAAACGCCAGAGCATAGTGATCGGTGTTGAACTCAACCCGTTTTGCACCCAGCCGGGCGGCAAGCTCGATCATCTCTTCCTCGGCCTCGATGAAGAACGAAAGCCTGATACCAGCGCCGGTGATGCGCTCGGCATGGGGTTTAACGTCATCGAACCGTGAACGCAGGTTCAGCCCGCCCTGGGTGGTGACCTCCTCAGGCCGCTCAGGTACGAGGCTTATCTGGTGCGGGGCGATGGGCAGAACTGCCGCAATCATCTCATCAGTGGCCGCCATCTCCACGTTCAGCTCGCCTGCAATGGCGTCCTTGAGACGCCTGACGTCCTCATCCTGAATGTGCCTGCGGTCGGAACGCAAATGGCAGGTAATGCCGTCCGCACCTGCCTGCTCGGCAATCAGGGCAAATTTCACAGGATCAGGAAACAGCTCCTTACGCGCCTGACGCAGGGTTGCCACATGATCCACATTGACACTTAATTCACGAAATTGTTCGTGCAATAGCTCTTGCATAAGCGGAAGGATACTTGCAAAACGCCGCTATGTCAAGATGAGCCGATGTCAAAATTCAGTATGTGAGGGTAGTATTCCGGGCTGTCAACCGGTCTTCCGGGCGAGCAGGCCGCAGGAAAGCACTGTCCAATGAAACAGCCTCTTGCGGCGCAGGCGCTCGGCGGCACGGGAGAAAGCCGAGTCCACCGAGATTTTCGGGTACATGGGCAGCTTGATGCCCACTTTCTTGAACGCGATGCGCAGCGCACGGTAGAACATACCGGGCCGTGCCCAGTCGCCATAGGCGTAGACCGGCTCGAAACCGGTACGTTCAAGAGTACGGGCCAGCGAGGCGGGCGTAAACTGACGCTCCCAGCCCGCGAACCAGCGACCCAGCGACATCTGCACGTGCTTGCCGATGGTGTAGACGTGGAAGGTCTGGGGCACGTCAACCACTATCAGGCCGCCCTTGCACAGAAGGCGGCGGTTGGCTTTGAGCAGAGGGAATGGCGAGCGGAAGTGCTCCAGAAGTCCCTGGTGAAACAGAAGGTCGAAGCTTTCTGCGCTCAATCCTGGATTAAGCGCGTCGGCAAGAACGTACTTCAGGCGTGATTGAGTTTTCTTGTCCGCTTTTTTTGCAAACTTGCGAGCAAGTTCGAGACTCCGCTCCGAGATATCGAGGATGGTTACTTCGGCTCCGCGCCGGGCCAACTCGATGCTGGTACGTCCCGTGCCCGCCCCTATCTCGATTATCTTTAAGCCCCCCACATCGGGTACGACTCGTGCAATCTCCGAGGCAATGTCGGTCACCGGCGGGTAGACATCCAGGTCCATCCTCTCAGCCCACACCTTGTCCCATATAGCAGCTTTCGTAGGATCGTATCTCATAAGTGCTGATTATGCAGAATGGATGAGCGATGTCAAGGGGATTGGGTAAGGGAGCATTCGTCAATCTTCTATTACACTCGTCACGAACCCGGCTACACTTGGTTATGAGCGATTTCACAGCAGAGGTAACACTTGCCCTGACCGAGCCGCAAAGGCGTGTGCTCGATACGCTACAGTTCCGTTGGGACGTTTTGGCCGTAAAAAGAATACACAAGAGAACGAAAGGTAAGGTATCTGTAAAGACCATCCGCCGCGCACTGGCAAAGCTGGTTGACATGGGGATTATTGAACGCCTGCCTGCTGAAAGAAAGGGGCGAGGCTACTCAAACCTGTATAGATTGGCGTCCAGCAAGGATAAGGAAGAGGTAAGGGAGAAGGAGATAAGGGAGAAGGACGACCCCCTGGCCGAACTCAATGACATGCTTACCAGACTCAAAAAGACGAACCCCACGAAGTGAAGACTATGCTAACTGCAGAATGACGCCTGCGAAGTTTTGGAAGGGTGAAAAGGGATAGGCCCGCCGAGGGATTAAGGGAAGGAAGTCAAGGTGACCAAAACCCGTAACTCTAATCTCCCTTCAGATGTTTTCCTATTAGTTCTTTAACGTATGACGGAATCTCAACGTCCATTTCTTGGGCCATCTCTTTTAATCTCTCGTACACCTCGACTTCTTCTTCTTCCCAAATAATATCGGCTCGTCTAATTTCCCGCAATGCGATGTGGGTGTAATTACGTGGATTACCCCAATAACACTTCATACAAATAGCTGAAGATTTGTCACTTAGCCGATTGGCACAATGTTCGCAAGACCAAGATTTTGCCCGATTACATGATCCGCAGACAAGCATATAATCTTTGGCCTCTACAACCTTATTATCCCCTGCTATTTCATAAGGAACTTTATGGTCAATTTGCAAATAGCGAAAGTCGAAATCTCCATTACATATCGCACATCTCCCTTCGGCATCCTCATAAAGCCCTTGCTTGAGCTTCTTAGGAAGTACCCTTCGCCCTTTTAGTTTGCCCTTTTTTATTTTTGATAAATCTCCAAATCTATAAGCAGCGATTGTACGGCCATCTGAGGATTTTACGGGAAATGTCTCTAAAGGAATACCTGCCTCACGCACATCTCTTGCGGCGCGCGGCGGGTGATTGTACCTATATTCCTTTTCCAAATCTTCTGTAGTAATACTACCATGCTTAATAATATGTTCGATGACGATTCGAGCACGTTTGTTCTTTATGGACTTTAAAATCCTAAGTATTGCTTTCGGGATAGGTTTGCTTTTAGTATTCGACACAAGAATCCGTAAACAACTTGGCAGGCTTACCTGCAAACGAGTAAATCTTAGGAAGTTTACTTATGGGAATATCCAAGTTTCCTAGCAATGCTTCAGAAAGATATAGAGATTCGTAGGTTATTTTGCTCTCACCTAAAAGCGTAGATTGCGTTGATCTCCCGGCATTAATTTCAATCTTACGTCCTATATCAGGTGGTAAATCTTTTCCGTATTTGTTATGTCCCCTTCTGCCATCATAACTAACAATAAACCATATATCATCTTGAACCAATATTCGTAATTGTTCAACAAACTCATCAAAATCAACCGCTCTATAGTATCTAGTATCTCTTCCGTTACAAACACCTTGATAAGGAGGATCCATATACACCAAATCCCCTTGAGAAACATTTGCGAGTACTTCCTTATAGTCTTTACTCGTTATTTCAATTTTACCTTTCAACAAAGCAGATACCGCTAAGACGTCATCTCTCATATTCTGAGGCTCTCTTCCTTTTCTTCTATTATCTGGGCTTTGATTAAATTCTCCCTTGGAATTATATCTCACTGAAGCTTTAACACATCTAGCCAAAAGATATAAGAAATAATCCGCCCTCTTAGTTTTATTGAACTGATTCCGAACAAAATCATAAAAGTCCCTCTCTTGTCCTTTTTGTTCTTTCCATAATCTTTCGTAGCTGTCAGCTATTGAAGTAGGATTGTTTATGATTTCAGTCCATAAATCCATGAGAGGTCTGTTAATATCATTCAGATGGAATCGAGAAGCTTTACCACGTGCAGCAACAGCGACAGATACTGCCGCCGATCCCGCGAAAGGTTCTACTACGGTATTAATCTTGGTTGGGAAAAAAGCCAATATAGCCCTTGCGATGTTCCTTTTACTTCCTTGGTAAGGTATTGGTTGAGGCATCTTCATTGTATCTCCATCCATTCAGTATAGCTCTCCTAATCATACTGTCAACCCCCCTCCATCCCAACAACCTTGACCTCCCCCATCCCCGCGTATCATCTTCCAGAATGAAAACCAGATAATTCGGAGGCATTCATGGCTAAAACAATCACTCCGAAACCGTGTCCATCTTTCGTTCCTCCCAAAAATCTGTGCCATCTGCGACACCTGCGGATAGAAAACTCCCGTCCGATTTCGTTCCCCTTAAAAATCTGCGCCATCTGTGAAATCTGTGGTTAAAAACTCCTGTCCGATTTGCAATTTGCATTTTGCATTTTGACTTTTGCATTTGCGGCGCAGCCGCGCCCCCGTGTCCATCTTTTGACCATCTTTTGACCAACTTTTGACCACCTTTTGACCAACTTATTTTTGCTTGATTTCGCGCCGATTGCGCGTATTATGGTTAAAAATGAAGCTGAAAATTGGAGGCAATTATGGCCAAAGAGTTTAAGTACAAACCCGTTAAGTCGCCGAGGGGCACAAAGTTACGCTGCAAAGGCTGGCACCAGGAGGCAGCACTGCGCATGCTTCACAACAACCTTGACCCCCGGGTGGCCGAGGACCCGGAACACCTTATCGTTTACGGCGGTACAGGCAAGGCAGCCCGCAACTGGCCTGCGTTTGCGGCGATTACCAAATCGCTGAAGCAGATGGAGAACGATGAAACCCTACTAGTTCAGTCGGGAAAACCTGTGGGTGTGTTCCGCACGCATCCCTATGCGCCACGGGTACTTATAGCGAACTCCAACCTGGTTCCTGACTGGGCAAACTGGGACGAGTTCCGCCGCCTGGAAGCGCTGGGACTCATCATGTACGGCCAAATGACCGCCGGCTCGTGGATTTACATCGGCACCCAGGGTATCATCCAGGGCACGTATGAGACGCTGGCAGAGCTTGCCAGGCAACACTTTGCGGGATCGCTGCGCGGCACATTGACCCTGACTGCTGGCATGGGCGGGATGAGCGGTGCCCAGCCCCTGTCCGTGACCATGAACGACGGCGTGTGCCTTAACGTTGAGGTTGACCCGACAAAAATCCAGAGAAGAGTCAAGGAAGGCTTCTGCGACAAAATGACCGCCAGGCTGGACGAAGCCCTGCGTTGGGTTGACGAGGCCGTAAAGAAAAAGGAGCCGTTGTCAGTCGGACTGGTCGGCAACGCATCGCAGGTGCATCCGCAGCTTGTCAAGCGCGGCATCATCCCCGACATTGTGACCGACCAGACCTCAGCGCACGACGCGCTCAACGGCTACGTGCCCGGCAAGATGACGCTCAAGCAGGCGTTAGCAATGCGCAAGCGCGACCCCAAGGGCTATATCAAAACCAGTTTTGAGTCCATGGCGCGGCACATGGAAGCCATGCTGGCCATGCAAAAGGCGGGCGCAGTGGCGTTCGACTACGGCAACAACATCCGGGGTCAGGCCAAGAAGGCGGGGGTCAAAAACGCGTTCGACATCAAGGGGTTTGTGCCATTGTATATCAGACCGCTGTTCTGCCGAGGCAAAGGGCCGTTCAGGTGGGCGGCGCTATCCGGCGATAAAAAAGACATCTACGCAACTGACGAGAAGGTTCTCAAGCTCTTCCCGGATGACGAGATGCTTCACCGCTGGATTCGCAAGGCGCGCGAAAAGGTGCCATTCCAGGGTCTGCCGTGCCGCATCTGCTGGCTGGGCTACGGCGAACGCGACCGCTTTGGCCTTGAGATAAACAAGATGGTCAAGTCCGGTAAGATTGCCGCACCTGTGGTGATGGGCCGCGACCATCTGGACACCGGTTCGGTGGCATCGCCCAACCGGGAGACCGAGGCCATGCGCGACGGCTCCGACGCCATTGCCGACTGGCCCCTGCTCAACGCCATGCTGAACACCGCGTCGGGAGCGTCCTGGGTCTCGATCCACCACGGCGGCGGCGTAGGCATGGGGCTTTCCATCCACGCCGGTCAGGTAACCGTGGCCGACGGCACCGCGCAAATGGCTAAACGCATCGAACGGGTTCTGACCAACGACCCGGGCATCGGCATTGCAAGACACGCAGATGCGGGATATGATGTAGCGATAAAGGTCGCTAAAGCACAAAAAATCAAGATACCCATGCGTAAGTAATTTCCCCTCCCCTGGTGGGAGGGGTCGGTGGCTCAAAGAGACACCGGGGGAAGGGGGATCGGACTCCCCGCCCCCTTTATCCCCCTCCACCAGGGAGGGGGAAGTATTAGGTGAAACGGCGAAGGTGACAGAAGAAAAAGGGGGTTAAGATTCCGATGAGGTGAACTAGCTTGACAAATCAACGCACGAGTCTATAATCAACCTATGGGATACCTAGAAACAGTTTTAGGACGAAGGGTTAGCGCCGAAATCGACGCACAAAAGGACATGATCTTAAAAGTCCTTTATGAATCATATTACAATTTCTTCAACACAAAAGATCCCCCGACTCCAATGAGTCTCAGGCTACTTGCACAGAGTATTGGACTTGATAAGAAGCGAACTCGAGATATTTGCACCTTGTTAATAGAAGAAAAGCTAATTGACTCCATGCCTCCTCCTTACGAAAAGTTTTATCATATAACGCCAAGAGGTATTGAATTTGTCGAAAAAGCAGGCATCAGCAGCTAAAGTCAGTCCTTCTAGAACTTGGGATTGGTTGGATCAGGCAAAGCGCGACTTAGCTTTGGCGGACATTGCAATCACTAACCAATATTATGAGTGGCCATGTTATTTATGCGAGCAAAGCGCCGAAAAAACACTAAAGGGGTTAGGTAATTTCCTAAGACGAACTCCAAAAGAATTATGGGGACATTCTACGAATGATCTATTAAGAATTTTACCCTTGCCTTTGGTACCCAGAGAGCTTGACGAAGCAAGCAGAGGACTGGATGAACATGCGGTAGCCTCACGATACCCAGGCATAAGTGGCTACCCTGGCAAAACTTATACATTAACAGACGCGAAAGATGCGAAACAAAATGCGGAACTTATAATTCGTTTTGTCGGAAAGCTTTTAGCGAAACTAGATAAAGCCGTAACAGATTTCAATACAGAGTGGTCTTCTGCGTAAAGACTTTCTCCAACAATAAGAGCATAAGAACAGCCGCCTGCAACCTCCCCCACCTTTGTCATCGCGAGCCACCTAAAGGTGGCGTGGCGATCTCATGTCTCAACGTGAAAACACTTACTGCTATGAGATTGCTTCGTCGCTTCGCTCC
>JAUVJT010000017.1 GCA_030592225.1 Candidatus Stahliibacteriota bacterium
CGTCAGGACTCGGCGCCATGCGCTGTGGAGTATCCGGTTGCCGTTATCGTTTATTGATCATGGGTCTCGTACAGTTTAGCGGCGAACTCCAGGGTAGTTCATGTCGGCTTTTGCAACCTGAACCAGAGCCTGTCCCTTGAGGGGTCAACTTTACTGCGTCTCATAGGGTACGGAGGTTACGGAAAGCACGGAGTTTAGGAAGAGACCTTTGTGTTCTCTGTGTTCTTTGTGGTTCAGTATACCGTTTACCCTGACAGCTCACCGCTCACGGCTGGCGGACTGATATGGGGTGCAATGACCGTGTCATTGCTGCGACAACACTTGGGGGAAAAGTGGAGCGCGGGTTTAGTATGCCCCTGTCGGGTGCTCTAACCCGCGGAAAAATGAGAACGGCGGACTGGAGCACCTGACACCCTACCCCTCCCGTCAAAGGGAGGGGTGAGAGTATGCAACAGCCGTACGATAGCATAGCTACTATCCTGTCCGTCGCATCTTCTTCGCTTAAGGACGGCACCATCCCAGTGTCCTCCCCCTTGATGGGGGAGGATAAAGGTGGAGGTGTTATTTATCCCCATGTAATACTCGCAGCAGAATCAAAAGTTTCAAGCAGAGTACTGAAGTTGGCGGAGATACCCTGCAGTTTGCTGAAGGGTCATTCATCCGGAGGCGCATGGCTGCCCCTATCCACGAACCCCAATCTGCGAAGCTTAGGGTAAAGGACCGAAGAGCTGATGTTCAGCGCTCGCCTGACCTGCGTTTTGTTCCCCTTAAACTCCCGCAAAAGTCTGGAGATGTAACGTTGCTCACAGTAATCACGAAAATCAGCAAGGGTGGGGTTTCCCTGTGGTACATGGATAGTCCACCCCGATGCGGCAGCCTCGCCCCCCTCAACCATCTCGTTTTCCCTGATTTCTTCGGGAAGATGCCTCGCTTCAATATCGCTGCCCTCTTCGGCTGCCAGCAATGCGGCCAGTTCTATAACGTGTTTGAGCTCGCGAACGTTCCCGGGCCAGGAGTAGGATTCCAGGGCGATGAGAGCTATGTTTGAGATTCTTATCCCGGTATTCGCTTTTACGTTATGACGTGCCAGGAAATGTTCCGCCACGGGCTGTATGTCATCTGCACGTGTTCTTAAGGCAGGAACGTGGATGGTCAGACCCTTGAGACGGAAGTAGAGGTCCTCCCGGAGTTCGCCGGATGCTGCCGCCTTACGGACATCCTGATTGGTGGCGGCGATGATGCGCACGTTGGTGCATACCTCGCGTACCGAGCCTACCGGCCTGAAGGCGCCGGTTTCCAAAACCCGCAGGAGCGCGGCCTGATTATCTACTGAAAGCTCACCTATCTCATCTAAGAATATGCTTCCCCGGTCCGCAATCTCAAACAACCCGGGTTTTTTCCTTGCCGCGCCGGTGAACGCTCCTTTTTCGTGACCGAAAAGCTCGGAGGCCAGAAGCTCTGTCCGCAAGGTTGAACCATCCACCACCACCATCGGGTGAGATGAACGCGCGCTTGCCGCATGAATCGCCTGCGCCACAAGCTCCTTTCCCGTTCCGCTCTCGCCGGTGATAAGTACCGGCATATCGGAAGTAGCCGCCCTGCTTATAAAGGAAAGGATCTCCTTTATTACCTCACTTTCACCCACGATATTGCCCAATCCTTTAATGCGCGCTAACTCCTCCTGCAGCACCAAATTACGCCGCTGCAACCCTGTACGCTCGGCTGCCTGCTGCACCGTCCGTGCAAGGTCGTCAGCTTCAAAAGGCTTGATAAGGAAATCAAAAGCCCCCAGTTTCATTACCTGTACCGCCATCTCGGTGCTGGCGTGCCCGGAGATCATAACCACCTGCTGGGTTGGTCTTTCATCGGCCAGCTTGCGCAGCAGCTCGATGCCGTTCATGCCCGGCATCCTGACGTCGGAGAGCACCACGTCGAAGAATTTGGTCTCCAGGTGTTCCACCGCCTCTTCAGCGCTACCGGCAGCGATAACCTCGCATCCCTGGTTGGTCAATATCCGGGAGGTTATTTTCAAAAACCCCGGTTCGTCGTCAACCACTAACACGCGAATTGGTTCTGCAACTAATTTGCGGTTCACCGTTCCTCCTCACCGGCAATAGGCACTTCGATGACGAACGTGGTCAGTTCGTCGCAGCTGCTTTCGAGATAAATTCGGGCGCCGAAACGCTCCAGCAGCATTGCGCCTATGGAAAGTCCCAGCCCGGTGCCCCGCTCGCCCGGTTTGGTGGTAAACAGCGGTTCAAATATCCGTTCACGCATATGCTCGGGGATGGGCGGGCCATTATTGCTTATGATTATGCGAATCATCTGGTTGGCGCCGGTTTCGGTGCAAATCAGCACCTTGCCCGAGCCTTCAAGGGCGTCGTAGGCGTTCTGTATCACATTGACCATGACCTGCTCCAGTCCCTGTGGATCGATAAACGCGGGTGAAAGGGAGGATTGCAGAGACATCTGGACCCGTATCTCCTTCATGGAAAGATGCCGGGAAAGCAAATCCAGCGCATTGCGAACGACGGCATTGACGTCGGTGGGGGAAACGTGCACGTCTTTTTCCCTGGTGAAGGCCAGCAGGTTTTTGACCACCTTGCGGGTACGGTAAATCTCCGCTTCCAGGTCAGCCAGCAACTCGAGGCAGTCCTTGCGGAATTCCTCAACAGATTCAATGTCTTCGTTGAGGAGATCGTTAAGGGCGCCGGTGTTGAGAAGCATGACGGCAAGGGGATTGTTTACCTGGTGGGCGATACCTGCGGCAAACACTCCCAGCGAGGCCAACCTGGTCGAGCGCAGCAATTGTTCCTGTATCCGCATGCGCTCGGTGATGTCAATGCAGTTACCCATAACAGCCTCCTTGTTCTCGTAGACTATGGGGCGGGTTCTGAATTCAAGAACGGCGATCTGGCCGTTCTTGCGCATCAGGTGCATGAAATAGTGATTTACGCTTGCATCTTCCTGCCGGCGCATCTCCTCCCTTATCTTGGGGGCGCTCACGTGGTCGGGCACTTCCAATTTCCTGCTATCCATACTCAACAATTCAGCACGGGAGTATCCGGTAATCTCTTCCATCTCGTGGTTGACAAACAGGAAGTGTCCCTTGCGATAGATGTAGACTCCCACCAGCGCCTGTTCGGTTAGCGAACGGTAGCGTTCCTCCGACTCCTGCAGTTCCGCGGCGCGTTCATCCACCAACTCTTCAAGATGTTCGCGATGCCGGTGCAGTTCTTTCTCGGCCAGCTTGCGTTTGGTGTTGTCGAGTATGTAGCCTTGAATCGCCGATTCGCCTTTGTAGGCAATGGTTTGAGCAATCTCGGTTACGTCCAGAGGTGAACCGTTTCTGCGAATCAATCTCGTTTCACTAAGTTCCCCCAGCCTTCCTTCTCTTGAGAGTACAGTTTTAATATTCTCTTGCGCTTGCTTACGATAATCCGGATGGACGAAGTCCAGAACCGGCCTCCCCACGAGCGCATCCACCGCCCCATATCCCAGCATTTGAACCATTGCCGGATTAACGAACAATATCTTCCCTTTTTGATAAATAACAATACCGGCGGGAGAATGCTCGAAGATGTTCCGGAATTTCTCCTCCGATTCCACGAGTGCGGCAATATTCTGTATCTCGCGTACCTGTCGAACCACAATATCCTCAAGATACAGGATGAGAGATTTGTCCGGTCGCCTTCCGTCAAAGGGGGTATCCACTGAAAGATAACTCCGGGTGGAACCGTTTTTGCCAAGCATGGGTACGTACAACTCATCACCCGGCTTCCAGGAACCCGGGACATTGTCCGCCTCGTCCTCTTGCGGGGAATATCTGCCGGTTTTGGCGAAATCCACACCCGCCTCGGCAGGGATAAAGAACGAATGGCTGATTTTGAACTCCTCGCTGAGCATCTGCTCGAAAGGCTTCTTATCGGGTGAAGCAACCTTGCGCATCCCCTCGATTATCTCGGGATCGAGTCCCACCTGCCCCAGATGCGTAATCTGTCCCTTTTCGTTCTGAAGCGCGAGAATCGCGCGTTTGAATAACTCGGCGTCGCGAACCGCCTGGCATCCCAACTGAAGACACTCTGTTATGCCGGCAGTCCCGCGCAGCCTGTCCAGAAGTTCCGCCCTCACTGTCTGCTGCAGCTGCAGCAGCTTTCGTTCGGTGATGTCGCGGATAAATACCAGATCGGCAGGCTTGCCTTGATAGGTGATTATACCCGCATTCAACTCCATGTGTACCCTGCGCCCGTCCCGGTGCAGCAGAATTGTTTCATATATGGAGGGAACCTCCTCGCCGGCCATACGCCGACGGTAATAATCACTTACTTTGGGAAGTTCTCGAGGATCGATATAATCGGTAAGCGGCGTGCCGCGTAGCTCCTCAACACCATAACCCAGCAGTTGAGCCAGGCGAGGATTGACGTATTCCAGGAGACCCTCCCGAACGATGGTAATGCCGTCGTTGGCCCGCTCAACCAGATTCCGGAACGTCTCTTCCGATTCCCACAGCACTTCCTGCGCCTTCTTGCGCCCGGTAATCTCTCGCTGCAGCTCGACGTTCTTCAGCCGGCAGGCCTCCACTTCCCGTTCCTTTTTTTCCGCTTCGTGTCTAACCTGCATCCTGGCAATCTTCTCAGCGCTTTCTTCACCAAAGATATGCTTCTTCAATTCACTGTATTTCTTGTAATAGCGGAGTGATTCCTCGAAATTTGCCTGCGCCTCGTATAATTCAGCAAGCTCCTCATAGCTGGTCATCTCCTGGTTCTTTGCGCCGATTTCGCAGGCGACGTGCAGACCTCGCTGCAGATAAGAGAGCGCCGAATCGTAGTCTCCCGTCAGGGTATGAACACGTCCGATATTGCTGCAGGAAATGGTGATGCCTTGTTTGTCGCCAATCATCTCAAAGATACTTACGGCTTTGAGGTAGTAATGCAGGGCTTTATCGTAATCATCTCGCTTTTCGTAAATCACCCCGATGTTGTTGTAGGAGTTGGCCAGTCCCTGTTTATCTCCCGCTTTTTTTTTGATCCTTAAGGCTTTGATATGGTACTCCAGGGCCTTATCGTAATCGCCGCGATTTTTGTAGATAACCCCGATATTACTGTAGGAACTCGCCATACCCGCTTTATTCCCGAGAGCTTTTTTGATGCTCAGGGATTTGAGATAATATTCCAACGCCAGATCGTAATCGTTTTGACTCTTATAGATAATTCCGATATTGTTAGAAACGGCGGCCAAGCCCTGTTTATTCCCTGTCTCCTTATTGAGTTTCAGCGCCCTGAGATAATATTCCAGGGCTTTATCGTAATCGCCGCGATTTTTATAAATAAGCCCGATATTATTATAGGAATTTGCAAGGCCTGTTTTGTCATCGGCTTCGGTAAATATTTCCATCGCTTTGAGATGGCATTCCAGGGCCTCCTCGTAGTTGCTCGTTACCCACTTGGAGATGCCGATAAGCTGATAACTTCTGGCAACCCCTTGCTTGTAATTCAGCGCTTCGGCCAGTTCAAATGCCTGGTTTGCATAATTCATTGCTTTTTCAGGATCACGACGGTACACTGCGTAAGCCAGGTCATTCAGCGTCCGTACTTTTTTCCTCCCTGATTCGCCTTGCTCAGGCGCAGAGCCAAGCTCGGCCAACCTTTTCTCCAAATCACCAACATTATCATCCTTAGGCATAAGTACTGACTTTCCTGTCGAATGGAGCGGCAAGCTGTTTTTCCGCCGTATCTGCAACCAGCTTGCCGATACCCTCATCCTGCCGATTGCAGAGGTTCATCATTACTCCTTGTGCTCGCTTTCAACTCTCATTATCACGTTCCATTCCTTAATCATCCGCATAACTCTCAGTATCAAGGATAAACTTCCTGCAAGGAATGTCAAGAGAAACAATCCTATGTTTTGCCGCGCTCGAGTAGATGGATGCCGGCAAAGAGGGGAGTCGTTGTTGAAATCAGCCGCCGGATATTATCTTGATAGCCGGTACGTAAGGTCGTTTGGGTATTTGGGACATGGTTTACTCTCCTGCACGTTCCGAACCAGGGATCGTTCGCCGTGAATGTGGAGGGAACAATGTTTCTGCTGTGCGCCCATTGACCAGGGAGTGTATTTAGGTATAATCTTTCCCATGATAGGGTTATTGCTTTGGTCTCTTGCAGGTCTCGGTTTGGTTTCGGGCGAATCTTTCGGTCGGGAGATGCCTGTTGAGCTGGGCATGATTTCCGAACAGCATATCTCCATAGATGATTACGTGCTTAATGCCGGCGACACTCTGCTGGTGCTGGTTAAAGGCCGTTTTCCCTACAGTTATCCCGTGCAGATAGGTCCTACCGGACAGCTGGTTATCATGCTGCCTTCCAACCGCAAGATGACCACATTCGGTCAGACCTTCGGAGACGTGAGTTTGGTTAATCTTGAAACCTTAAGTTACGTGGAAGTGGTGGACGTACCGGTACGTCGCGCGCGCGCGCTGGTTGCGGCGGCGCTGGGAGAATTTATCCGGCCGGTTGAGGTTGATTTCGTTCTGCTGGGTCCAAGGATGTTCAAGATAAACGTGTTGGGTGACGTCCAGTGGCCCGGCAGCTACCTGGCTACCCCGTTTATGCGCGTAGAGGACGGTCTCGATCAAGCCGGCGGTATCTCCCCCATGGGGTCGGTATCAAATATCCTGATTGCCCGGCGCTCCGGGGACAGCTTGAGGGTGAACCTGCGGCGCTACCGGGAAGAAGGGGAACTGGCGGCCAACCCTTTCCTTTCAGACGGCGACGTTATCTACGTATCCAAGATGAAGCGTTTTGTCCTCTTGCGAGGCGCGGTGTTTGCCAAGGAAGCGGCCGATAACCCGGCCATGCAGGCCGCGTTCAGCATTGACACCTTGCGAAGGCAGTTTAATGCCGAACACTGGCTGGAATTCGAGATCGGGGAGCGAGCGTGTGATTTCCTTGTCAGTCGGGCGGTGCTTCTTCCGCAAAGCGATCTGCTCCATTGTTACATTCAGAGGGGGAAAGAAAGGATTTTCTTCGACATGCAGGAGTATCTTGCCAGCGGACAGGGAAAAAACCCACGGCTCGAGCACGGCGACATCGTAACCGTCCCTCGCTCGGAGCGATTTATCTACGTTACGGGCGAGGTAAAAAAACCCGGACCGGTAGTGTACAACCAGGCTTTTACCCTCAACCAGTACATTGGACAGGCATTAGGGTTTTCCTACACCGCTAATGTCCGGGCGGTACGTATCATGTACCCTGACGGACATACCCGGCGCGCTCATCCGGATATGCAGCTCGAACCGGGAGCGACGATTTACGTTCCGCGAAGGCCCGTGTATGAAATCCGCGACTGGGTGGGCCTTACGGCTGCGACCATTAGCCTGGTGGCTCTCATCATAACCTTTGGAGAGTGAGATGGCTTCATTTAACGTCATAGATCTTTTTGTTTTCATTATTCGCCGCTGGTGGAAAATGCTCATAGCCCTTGGGGTGTTTGCCGTTATAGGCGTGGGGCTTGCCTTTCTGCTGCCCAAAAGGTACAAAGCGGAAATAAAACTTCTCCCCCCCCCCCAGGAAAGCGGACTCATGGGGGCGCTCTCCGGACTGCAGTCGCAGCTTGGGATCACGGGGTTGAGTATACCCGGCGCCGGGGGCGGCGAGATACTTTATTACGGAGAGATTTTGCGCTCCCAGACGATACTGGATAACGTTATTGATGAATGCTCCCTGCTGGTAAGATTGGATGTTGAAAACAGGGCACAGGCGCGCGCCGAGCTTTCGGGTGCAACCGCCCACAAACTTCTGTCGCTGGAGCAGGTTTTCATAATAGAGGTTGTCGGTCCTGACAACGTGCTGGTGGCGGACATCGCCAACTCCTATGCGCGCTCCCTCGATCACTACCTGAAACATTCCAGCAACACCAGGGGTCGCCACCTGCGCGAGTTCGTCGAAGGCCGGCTCAGTCAGGTGGAGGCGGATATGAAAGCGGCACAGGATTCACTGGAGGCTTTCCAGCGTAAACACAGGCTTCCCGCCGTTAATACGGAAACGGGTGGCGATATGCAGGCGTTTGCCGAGCTTAAGGCCCAGGCGATTCAGAAGGAGTTGGAGTTGGAGTACATGCGTTCGTTCTCCACCGCAAACAACCCTCAGTACGAAGCTACTCGCCGCGAGTTGGCCATCATCCAGAACAAACTTGCTTCCCTGCCGCCCCTGGCCTCCAGGTATCTTGATCTTTCCCGGAATTTTATGGTGCAGCAGGAGATATACATATTGCTCGTGCAGCAGTACGAGCAGGCCAAGTTGATGGAAGCCAAGGATACCCCCCTGCTCTCCATACTGGAATGGGTACAGCCTCCAGAGGAGCCGTTCTTCCCGCCCAAGAAACTCGTTGTTATTGCCGTGCTCCTTGTAGGCCTGGTACTAATCGTTGCCTATGCGCTGATCAGTGTTTACTGGGAGAACGTTGTTTCTCACCCCGAGGCGCACGAGAAGATAGCTCGTTTGCGCAGCGAGGTCAAGAAGTCCTTCGGTCGCCGAAAACGTTGAGTTATTTTCCTCTGTCTCTCGGGTTAAGAACGCTGTGCTGTATCGTAAGCGCTGCAAGGGAGTTATGCATTAGCGATGCGCCTTAAACAACTCAGGCTCTACGGTTTCAAATCGTTTCCCCATAAGACAGTTCTTGAGCTTTCCCAGGGCATGACTGCGCTGGTGGGCCCCAACGGTTGCGGCAAGTCCAACGTTCTGGACGCCATCCGGTGGGTCTTAGGCGAACAGAAGTTATCCCAGCTTCGCTGCGGCAAGAGCGAAGACCTTGTTTTTGCGGGGAGCGCTCGATTGTCCGAATTGGGTTATGCCGATGTCAGCCTCGTCATAGAAAACACGGGAGACTTTCCTGATCTGCCCGCCGAGGTGGAGCTGCGCCGGCGCTACTACCGCACCGGGGAATCGGGTTTCTGGATAAACCGTGAGGAGTGCCGTCTCAAGGACATTGAAGCTATTCTTCGCGGCGGTGCCGCGGGGGGGCGACTGTACTCGGTATTCGATGCAGCAAAGCTTGCCTCCATCGTAAGTGGGGACCTGCACAGCCTGCTTGAAAGCGCGGCCGGGGTGCTGGGGTACAGGGAAAAGCGCAAGGAATCGGAGCGTAAACTCGACCTGGTGCGGCGCGACCTGATTCGCTTAGATGACATCATCGGCGAACGCAAGCGTATTGTCAGAGGGCTTTCCCGTCAGCGTCGCCGCGCCGAGCTATACAAGGAGCTGCGAGAAAAGATTGTGGCCATTGAGGCTCGCAAGATGCAGGCGCGTTTTGAAGTAGTCCGCGCCGGTATCGAGGAGAAGAGCAAAATATTATCCGGGCGCGAAGAATCCGAACGCAAACTGCTGCTCTCTGCCGAGCAGATTCGCCGCGAGCTCGAAGGACAGGATACAGAGCTTTCAAAGCTCCTCCAGACAGAGCGGGAGGCGAGGGCGATTTTAGACGAGGTTAGCTCCAAGCTGTCGCAGGCTGCGGCACAGCTTTCCGCTTCGCGTACGCGTAAAGGAACCCTTGAAGAGAATCTCGTTCGCATCGATGCGGAGCGCAAGCAGGCGGAGCAGCGCGTAAAAGAGATTGTCTCCGGGATAGAACAAACAACCCGGGTGCACGAGGAAGCGGTTGTGCGCAGACGGGAGGCTGAAGGCTGCCTTGCCGAATCGAGAGGCAGGCTGCATGCAGACGAGGAGGCTCTTGCCGCACGTCGCTTGCGAGTAATCGACGCCCGCAAGCAGCTAAAAGAAGTTTCCGAGGAGCTTGCCGGAAACGTAGAGCAGCGTACCCGGGAGCACTCCCGCGCAGAGAATGCCGCCTCGCTGGCCGAGGTGGCGAACACCGAACTTTCCAGACTCTCCGAACGCGCTTCCTCCTCGCGCAGCGAACTCGTCATGCTGAAGCAAAATCTCAGCAAGACGTCGTCGGCGTTGTCGGGGGGGGAACGGCAGGTCTCCGAGACCGAAAATCTGCTTGCCAGGCTGAACGAAGATATCCGTCTTGCGGAGAGTGAACGCCGCGAGGCGATGGAGAATCAATCGAGGATTTCCGGGCAAATCACCTCTCTTAAAGACAGGATAGAGAACCAGCCCCGCCGCGCCTTGCGCAAGAGGCTGGGTGCCCGTTTCCGGGGTTTGATGGAGGAGTTCTTATCGTACCCGGCTGAGCTTGAAGCCGCGCTGGAGGCGGTGCTTTACGATATCCTGGGGTTTGCATCGGCAGCCGGGATGCCTGAACTTTCAGATCTTTCGCTCGAAGGGCAGGCCGGCCTGGTTCTGGACCGCGGCCAAACGGCCCCTTCCCTGGAACGGCCTTCTGATTCGCGATTTAAGCTGTGGCTTGCCGACAAGGTTACCCTCAAGCACCGAGCGCCTTTGCTGCTTAGCGCACGACTGGAAAACTGGGTGCTGGTCGAACCGGATAACCTCGACGCCCTGTCCCAAAAGTACCCCGGGTTCTCTTTCGTTACCACCGACGGAACCGCACTTCGCTCGGACGGAGTGGTTCTTTTGGGCAGGCCGCGCGGTGTGCTGGCCGATCGCCGAAAACTTAACGAACTGGAAACCCTGGCAAAACAAATAGAGGCGTCAATCGCTTCCTCGGAGAAGAGCCTAAGGGGTTCCCGGAAGCACAGCGACGGGCTTGGGCAAAAACTCGATGAAGCCAGACGCTCCTACCGTGAGGAGCGTTCCCGCAAACAGACACTTGAGATTGAAATCCTGCGCGCAGAAGAACGGCTGGCAGAAGTCGAACGAGAGCGTGACCGGCTGCGGGCTGAGGTGCGGAAACGTACCGACGAGGCGGCAGAAACCAGCCGCAAGGCCGCAGAACTTACAGAAGAAATCAACCGGCTGCAGTCCCGGCGCTCCGAGGCAGAAAAGGCGCTGAACGCTTTTGAAGAAAAACTTGCAGAGGAAGAGGAGGCTCTGCGCGACAAGCTGGCAGGACTCAACGACCAGCTTCTTGCCCTGGGAAAGGAGGAGGAAACGGAGCATCTGGCCGCCGAGCGCGGCGAGCGATTAGGAGCGGAGAGGGAACGCCTGGACAAGCTTCTTGCCTCGCTGCAGAAGGGAGAGGAGGATATCAGCAAGGAAGTTTCAGGACTGGCCGAAGCCATCGGCAAACTCCAGGCGCAGCACGCCGCGCTGCAAGAACACAGAGACAGGCAGGCCGATTGTCTTTCCGGAATCGATACGTCAGGCGTCATGCGCACCAAGAGAGAGAAAGAAGCGCAGCGCGTAAAGCTTGAAGCCGAGCTTGGCGCGTTAAGAGAAACCCTTATTCAGCTTCGTACCGATTTGGTTTTGTTAAAACGCGAGGAAGCCGAGCTTGAACCGGTGGTTTCCGCCGTGCCAATCGGCGAGGTCGAAGCTGAGCAAGAAGAGATGAGTTTTGAGGAAGTGGAGACCGAACTGGCCGACCTGGGGCGTCGCCTGCAGGATCTGGGGCCGATTAACGAGTACGCCGCAGTCCAGTACGAGGAGGAAAAAGCCGAGCTGGACAAGATAACGGAGCAGCACGCCGACGCCACCCAGGCGGTAGGGAGTCTCAGCTCAATCATCAGGGAGATAGACGACGAGGCGCGCAGCCGGTTCGAGACCTCGTTCAAGGCGGTCAAGGTAGAGTTCCGCCGCACCTTTAACTTCTTTTTCCCCGGCGGAGAGGCCGATCTGCGGCTGGAAAACCTTGAGGACCCGTTCAACTCCCCCATAATCATCACTGCCCGTCCCGAAGGCAAGCAGCTCAAGCGACTCGCGCAGCTCTCCGACGGCGAGCGCGCCATGCTGGGCATTTCCTTACTGTTCGCTTTCTACGCGGTGCGTCCCGCGCCTTTCCTGTTCGTGGACGAGCTTGACGCGCCCTTAGACGACAACAACGTTCTCAAATTCGCCTCTTATCTTTCCCACATCAAGGACCGCATCCAGGTATTCGTTATCACCCACAACAAGCGCACCATGGAGAAGGCCGATACCATCTACGGGGTGACCATGGAGGAGCCGGGTGTATCCAAGATAATATCAGTCAAGCTCAAGGACGTGAAACGTCATCATGTGGCCGTGGAAGAAACTTAAAGAGGGGTTCTCCCGACTGCGCCAGCGAATCGCGCGCGCCTTTTCAGCAGGCGATCGCGAAGGGTTGGAAGAGGTGCTGATCGAAGCCGACATAGGGGTTGAGTGCGTTCAAGCGCTGCTAAATGAATCGCGCGGCGAGAAAAAAAAGCTTGCCGAACTCGTCAGTCATATCCTGAGCAAAGCCCAGAAGCCTTTTGAGTTTTCCTCCCGCCCTATGATAGTGATGATGGTGGGGACCAACGGGTCGGGCAAGACCACCACCATCGCCAAACTGGCCACCCTGTGGAAACCTCGCAAGGTTCTTATCGCGGCGGCAGATACCTACCGCGACGCGGCAGGGCTTCAACTGGAGCGGTGGGCAGCCCGAACCGGCACCGACCTGGTTTCCTCCGAGCAGGGACAGGACGCAGGGGCTGTGGTGTACGACTCGCTGCACAAGGCACTATCCGGCGATTACGGGGTCGTCCTGATTGACACCGCCGGTCGCCTTCATACTCGCAAGGATCTGATGGCTGAGGCGGAAAAGATACGTCGTGTCGCGGCCAAGGTTATCCCCGAGGCTCCCCATGAAGTCCTTCTGGTGATGGACGCCTCCACCGGGCAGAATGGCCTCAGGCAGGCCTCCGGGTTCGGCGAGGCACTGGGGGTTACCGGTCTTGTAATCACCAAGCTTGACGGCACCAGCAAAGCAGGCGTCATCATCCCGGTGGTGAAACGCTTCTCGCTTCCCATATACTTCATCGGGCTGGGCGAGCAGCCGGAAGACATCGCGCCTTTCTCTGCCGCGGAGTTCACCAAAGCGCTGCTCGGGGAATAGCTTGCCTCCCTCCGGCAATCTGGAATGGGCACTTTGAGGTATTGACACCGCCCTGCTATTTTCTATAGTTAATGATAATCAAGGATTAGGAGGATTCGTGATGTTATCGATTTGCATAGGAATCATAACGCTCGCCGGGGCCGTCGAGTACAGCCCGAAGGTTGCCGAGATAGCTGACGAAGTAAATACTGACTCTGTGGTATGGGTTATCGCGAGCCTGAGCGGTGATAAGCCGGTTACCATCGGCGGTGAACCCGACTCGCTTCCCACCCGGTTTGCATATTCCCCGGACTGTTACCAGGCGGCACTGTGGATTGCAGAACAGTTGGAAGCGCACGGTTTCGGAGTCGAGGTCGAACCGTTCAACCCTACCCTTATAACTGCAGGTTCCTTACCCCTGGGCTGGGATAGCTGGGAGGAATTGGAGACCAGCTATCGTACAAATCTTGAGGCTGGCATATCAAAAGCACCTGACCCCATGTGGAACGTGGTCGCAACCCTGCCGGGTCAGGACTCCCAGCAAGTGATTTTGTGCGCTCATTACGACGCAACCAGCGAACCCGAGAATCGTTACACCTACACGCCCGGTGCGGATGATAACGCCTCGGGTGTGGCAACGGTGTTGGAGGCGGCAAGGGTGATGGCTCAGTACGATTGGGAGCATACATTGCGTTTTGTGCTGTTTGGCGGAGAGGAGATAGGATTGTTGGGGTCCAAGGCATATGCAGAGGAAGCGGTAGAGCGCGGTGATGAGATTCTGGCGGTGTTCAATATCGACATGATCGGCTGGGACAGTAACGATGACGCGGTGATGGATATACACACCGATCCCACCAACCAGGCCTCCCAGGATCTTGGCTATGAGATTGCCGAGGTAATGAATATCTACGATTATAATATTGACCCGGAAGTGCTTATCCACGAGTCCACCGATCGCAGCGATCACGCATCGTTCTGGGCCTACGATATTCCTGCCATACTACTTATCGAGGACTGGGACGACTTCACACCCTTCTATCACACCACCAACGATAAGCTGTCGACGCTGAACAAGCCTTACATGATTGAAGGAATAAAGTCGGCGGTGGCATGGGCAGCCACCCGGGCAGTTTATCACGAGGAGCCTGTGGATGCCGATGAGTCGCTCGTAAACGATGATTCACCCCGCATCAAACTGTCCTCACAGATAGCAACGGATCAGATCTGGCTTGAGGTGCGCGCGCCTTATCCGGTGACTCCGGTTATCTACGACGCGGCGGGAAGGTCGGTTGCGAGGCTGACACCTACCTCAGGAACGTCGCGTTTGTCGGTGGACGTTTCCAGCTTGCCCGTAGGCGTCTACTGGGTGGGGATAGGGGGCGGTGAAATTTTTGTCTCTTCCCGCTTCGTGGTGGTTCGATAGGGAACATCACTTGACGGGCTGGCCGAGCAGGCTATACTGGGGGCATGAAGGTTTTTCTGATCCTGCTGTCTCTAATCACGCAATTCCCTGATGTGGAGTACGACCCTTTTGTAGCCGAACTGATCGGGCAGGTATCGGCAGATTCGGTTACTGCAACCATCGCAGCGATATCGGGCGAAGTGCCGGTTAGCATCGGCGGGGGGCCGGACTCCCTGGCCACGCGTTGGGCCTACTCCCCGGGATCGTACCGCGCCGCGCTGTGGCTTGCCGAACAGTTGGAATCGGAGGGGCTGGAGGTGGAGTTGATGCCCTTTATTCCCATAGAACTTTCCGATGTCGATCTCCTGCCCTGCGGCGAGGGCTGGGCGTGCGGCTCGGACGGGCACGCCTGGACGAATCATGGAAACAGGGTTTTTCATACCGCAGACGCCGGGGCATCGTGGGAACCGGTGTCTGGAATAGAGGGCTATGGCTGGGAAGCGCTGGTGGCTGCGTCGGCAGATTCGGTGTGGGTGGCATCTAATCAAGGAAGAGTCCTGCGGACAATCAACGCTGCCTTGAGCTGGGAGGAGATGCGGTTCGGAGGGTCTGGATTGTACGACGTGTTCGCCCTGGATTCCCGCCACGGCTGGGCAGTGGGTGATTCAGGAACCATCCTTTCCACCGATGACGCCTGGGAAAACTATACCGAGGAGCGCGTGGTTCCTGAAGACCTGCGATTCATCTTCTTCATCTCTCAAAATCACGGCTGGATTGCATCAGATAGCAGTTTATGGAGAACCACCGACGGCGGCGAGAACTGGGAGTATCTTGCCCATGAGGTGGAGAAGATAACCGGGTTCTATTTCATCGATACCCTGCAGGGCTATCTCATCGGAGATCGAGGAGATACGTCCGGTCCGGTAGATTATACCGCTGACGGCGGCCATACCTGGGAGGCACGCCTCGATACCGTGGGCAATGTGCTGCATTCCATCAAAGTCCTGGGCGGAGACACTATCTGGATCGCTGGCGAGGGAGGTTACATCGGATGCTCACCCGACGGCGGGTTAACCTGGCATCTCAAGAGTACCCCTTCCCGGGCCAGGATCAATGCCATAGACATCAGCGCTGACGGAAGACTAACCGCGGTAGGTGCCGAGGATATCTTCTACTCCCCGGACGGCGAGGTGTGGCAGCGCGCCGATACCGCCAATCTGGGACTCATGTGGAATGTGGTCGCAACCCTGCCCGGTCAATCACCGTACCATCACATGATTCTTGTTACAGCCCATTACGACGCCCGCAGCGAAGATAACGAGCGCTACACACCCGGTGCCGACGACAACGGCTCCGGGGTGGCGGCAGTTATCGAATGTGCCCGGGTGCTGGCCCGGCACTCCTGGCGGCATACGTTAAAGTTTGTCCTTTTCTCCGGCGAGGAGGTGGGTCTTTTCGGTTCCCATCGCTACGTAACCGAGGCTGTGGGGACGCGGGACTCTATACTTGCAGTGCTCAACGCCGACATGTTCGCCTACGACGGCAACGGCGACGCTGCAATAGACGTCAATTCCAACCCGGACGACGCGCTGGCCCAGGCCGCGGGCAGCATCCTGATGGACGTAATTGAGGTCTACGATATTGACCTGGCTCCAACCCATTATGTCGAAGATGCAGCCCGCAACAGCGACCACTACTATTTCTGGCAGGAGCGGATACCTGCCGTTTTTCTGGGTGAGGATCGCTACGACTTCAACCCTTTCTACCACTCCACCGGCGATTTGCTTTCCGAACTCAATCCAGCCCATATCGGCGAGGGAGTTCGTGCCTGCGTGGGATGGGTGGCGCACATGGCCGGGCTTGATTCTCTCGTGGAAATCAAAGAACCCCCGGCTTATCACCAGGAACAAGTATCGCTTAAGCTGTCATCCTCGCTCCTGCGCTCCTCGGGGTGGCTCGAAGTCTCAGCCCCCTACTCAATTACCCCGATAATTTACGATGCATCGGGCCGCAGGGTAGAAGCGCTTGCCACTATCCCTGCCTCGCCGCAAAGCGTCCGCATACCCCTTGAGGTTTCCGATTTGCCTTCCGGGGTCTATTGGATTAGCATCCAGGGTACAAAGGGTTCAGTTTCTGAAAAATTTGTCCGGGTTCGCTAGAACTTCAGGAAAACCTTGAATTCCACACTGCGGGCAGGCAGGGGACTGGGTGTCCAGGCGTCGTAGAACTCCCGGGCGCGCCGGTAAGCGTCCACCTCCTCCGCAGCGGTTATTATCCCGTCGTGGTCGGCGTCCCGCGAGGAACGGTAGTCTTCATCGCCCAGCATAACCCTGTACGGGAAATCGTCCTGCGTGGGAAGCGAAGGCGGAGCCAACTCGCCGAACACAGGTTCTTTCCAGTTGAAGGGATTGAGAAGCTCCGCTTTGATTTCTGCTTCAAATCCACCCACCGAGATAACCCTGCCTGCGGCTATCTCACACCACGCCCACCAGGGAAGTTTCCCCCCCTCCTCATCAGGAAAACCTGAAGCCAGCGCCATACCCGGCTGGATGAACCATTCTCTCAGTATAAAAGACAAATCCGCTGGAGCCGACATGTCGGCCTCAAGGCAAAATTTGTGACGGGAGTCAAGCGGCAGCCTCTGTGCCTGGTCGGGGAGCGTTTCACCAGCCAGAAGCCTCTCGTAATCCCCTGCGGTTCCTGAGGTGTTCGCTTTGCCGGATGAGAAACGATAGGCGGCCTGGGCACTCAGCCAGTCAGAATAATACTCCAGTCTTGGAGAGATGGAAAAACTCAACCCCTGACCTTCCTGGAACACACCGGCGGTCTGGATGGTATCGGCTATGGTATCTGTGGGATTGAGTCCTCCGGAAAGCAGCCTGTACGCCACGATTGAGCGCAACGAAAGTCCGGCGCTCCAGCGCTTGCCCCAGCCTTTGCCTACGTCGAGCCAGGTTACCCAGGCGCGTTCAGGCGCCGGATCCTGCCTGGGAATCATCACCACAGAGTCGGCAAGCGGAGATTCGTCCCTGGTGTCGAAGAAGGTCGAGAAAGCGGGGATGACTGCAGGCATGTCCATACCGGCTCGTATGAGCGTTTCCTTAAGGTAGGCGCGAGTCTCGATGCGGGGGGCAAGCGAGATTTTATTCTCGGTTATCTCCACCTCGACCCCGGATGTATCCGGTTTCTCTATCTCCAGGTAGGTTAATCCCAGACCCGGTTCTACCCAAAATTTATCCAGATGTATTCTGTCGCCCGCATACAGCTCTGCAAGCCGGGGGGTTTTCTGGTAGATTGCGGTGCGCTCGACGGCTGCGTCCCATTTTGATATGTCGGCGATGAGGTTGCAGGTTGTGTAGATAAGGCGGGTTTGGATCTCGTGCATTTCCCCTGCAAACACCCCGGCTTTTAAGTAAGCGCGGTTGGCGGTGGAGTTCCGTGCCGTCAGGCTGGGAGAGAAGCCTTCGGAGTAGAAAAGTCCCCTGACCCCGAAGGGGTTGCTGACATCCATGCCGGCTGCGTGCCCGGCTGCGTCCTGTTCGTCGAAACGCCTAAACAACCTCAACTCGCCTTGTTTGCGGCTGCCTTTCCACAGGAAGCTGCCATATCCGGAAAGGGTCATACTCAAATTCAATGCGTCTGTCTGGTAGCGGTAGTTGAAAATAATAAGATCAACTGCGGTCAGGGTGGATGGCGCGGAGGCAGGGTTGAACGTCCATTGGGGCGAGAAGTGGTCGCGCTGCTCCTGGGAGCGCATGAGGATGGCCTGGACCAGCATACCGTCCGAGGGGCGCAGGGTTGCCGAGGCGGCGCCGGTGTAGGCGGCAACCTCGTTATGAGAAAGGACAAGGTTGGTGGGAATACTTTGACGCTTGAGCAGTGCGCCGCCGTCAAATGAGACGGCAAATTTTTCTCCCAGGGGAATATTTATGAACGTCTCCGCCTGGCCTTCGCCGCCTGCGTAAAACAAGAACGGGTATACCCCGCCGAGTTGTGCGTGCCAGCCGTCAGCCGCGCCCCTGGACGAAAGCGCCGCCGTGGGGGCAAGACTCAGGCCGTTAAAAGAAAGATCGCCGGCCTGGACCAGGGTTGCAGGGGGCAGGACCGAGAGCTTGCCGGTCTGGGGGTCTTGCAGGGAAACATTGTCCAGAGAAAAGCACAGATCATCGTGCCGGCTGCCGGCCACGGCAAGGGTTTCGGCTTTGACTGCAAATTTAGGTATGAACCACGCCGCGCGTAATCGGGTCTGGGGGTCAAGGGAAACAAGCCGGATTAAATGGCCGGAGTAGGGATAGCTAGCGCGATGGTTGATGACCTGCTCCTCGTATTGGGCGAAGAGGAGAAGCCCCAGAAAGACTAACGGAAGAGACATATATTAGCTTAACCTTAAACTGATATTTGTCAAGGATTAAATGCCCTGCATTTAACGTTGAAGTGCAACACACTGGTGCCCGCTAGAGGGTGCCCGAAAATACAGCGTCAGCCTGTTCTGGAGGGAGAATTTTAACCACAGAGACCACAAAGAACAGGGCCTGCCCCTTGAACGCTTTGCGTTCATAGGGTACAGAGAAAAACCGAGAGAATAACGCAACATGTGTACCTACGTATCTTGCCTGCGCAAATTTCCGATTCTCCTTCGTTGTTAATTACACAAATCTGCGTCATCTGCGGATTGACTTCGTCGCAAGCGTATAAGTCATTGAGGCTCCCTTTGGTCGCCGCTTCGCGTCGGTCTCGGACAGCCTTCTGGAGGGTATAGGTTATCGATTTAGAGAGAAGTTTTAAAATTCAGGCATGTTACCCAACACCCGATCTTTGGATGTATTCTACCTGCTTGGGTCGAATACGCCAAGCCAGGAAGCATTCATTATTTCTTCTCCTTCACGTAATCGCCGAACACCCAGCCTACCTGCTCGTTCTCGGTCTCGACCTTGTACCACTGGGTGGTGCCCAGCGGCTGGACTATCTCGCGGAAGCGGACCATGGGCATATCGTGCAGCTTCAGGGTGTCCTTGATACCCTCTATTACGTACTCGGCGTGCACCCAGCCGTGCCCGCCCGGGTCAGCAGAAAAGCACACCCGCACCGCCATGCCCTTGTTCAGGGTGGCGTATTCGTCAATCTTGTACTCCGAACTCATCACCGCGTCTTCAAACTTGTAGGGGGGAGTAAAGTTGCCTTTCCCGTCATCTACCCATTCGTAGGTGACGAAGGCGGTATCCGTCGCTGTCGCATCAGGGTAGTGGACATCCAGTATCTTGACCTTTGCTCTTTTGGCCAGTTGAAATTCCACTCTGTAACCGATACCCGGCCCCCTACGGGCGTTGACCCCGGAGCCGGTTATCTCAGCGTAGCGAATCTCCTCGGTTGCAATGGTCGAATCAGGGGTCTCACCAACTTTGCCGCCGGGTTTCTTGCAGCCGATGAGGACGAGAAACACTAACACCGCAACGCTCATAATCTTTCGTGCGGATACTGTCAATTTCATTTCTCCTCCTGGGTTTTTAACATCCTACC
>JAUVJT010000162.1 GCA_030592225.1 Candidatus Stahliibacteriota bacterium
CAGTCACCACAGTCTGCGCAGAACCTTGCAGGTTTCCATCCTTGTCAAAAAGCTGGAACCGCAGACACCTGTCTGGATCATAGTCATCAGCCGCCTCCACCCAGAGCAGAACGGCGCTGCCTGCAGAGTCCATAGCCAGACAAGGCCAGTATATCCAGTTGGTGTCTGCAAGCTTGGTAATCTGCCGGGCTTCGGTCACCGGATTCCCGCCGCTGTCAAAGAAACGCACGTATAACTCGTGCTCATTGGGAATAAAGGGATCACGATAACATACGCTGTCCACCCAGGCCACTGCAAAGCGGCCGTCAGAGGCCATTGCCGCGCGCACCATTACCTGGTTATGCGCTGAGTCAGCCTCCGCAACTCGGAATGGCTCTACAAGGATGCCGCCGAACAAGGCTAAAGTGATTAGACTTACGTGTAACATTAAAACCTCCTTTTTATGATTTGATTATAGTGTAGTTAGGACTCAAACCATGTCAAGGGGCGTGTTATAACCTTAGAAACAGGAACGTGAGTTCCAAGCGACAATAGAAATGTCCCGAAGGGACAAAGATGTGTTGCGGGTTAGCGGGCATTGCGTTTGGCTGTGGGCTTTTTGAATTTCGGCGGCTTGCCGCTGGTGATTGTTTCGGCGCCGATGGTGCATTCGGTGTAGCCTTGCTTTTTGCGGTCGGGCAGGTCGAACATGATGTCGAGCATGGTCTGCTCCATTATTGAGCGCAGGCCGCGCGCGCCTGAGCCGCGTTCGGTGGCTTTATGGGCAACCGCTTTGAGCGCGGCGTCGGTCAAACGCAGCTTGATGCCCTCCATGTCAAAGTAATGCTGGTATTGATTCAGGACGGCGTTGCGCGGCTCGGTCAGGATGCGTATCAGCGCTTTCTCGTCGAGCGAGGTCAGGGAGACCACCACCGGGATGCGCCCCACCAACTCCGGGATAAGGCCGTAGTGAATCAAATCGTCAGGTTCGACCCGGGCAAGAATTTCGTCGTCGGTTAAATCTTCGATGCGATTGCGTTTTGCCCCGAAGCCGATGGCGGTTTTGCGCAGGCGGTAGCGAATGATGGGCACCAGGCCGTCGAACATACCGCCGAAGATAAACAAAATGCCCCGGGTATCAACCGGTACGTACTGCTGGTCGGGGTGCTTGCGTCCGCCTTTGGGCGGCACGTTGGCCACCGTGCCCTCCACTATCTTGAGGAGCGCCTGCTGGACACCCTCGCCGGACACGTCCCGGGTGATGGAGGGAGAGTCGGCGCGTCGCCCCAGCTTGTCTATCTCATCAAGGTAAATGATGCCCTGCTGGGTGCGTTCCACATCGTAGTTGGCGGCCTGGATGAGGCGAAGGAGGATGTTCTCAACGTCCTCACCCACGTAACCCGCCTCGGTGAGAGGGGTTGCATCGGATATGGAGAAGGGAACGTTGAGATAGCGCGCCATGGTCTGGGCAAGCAGGGTTTTGCCGACCCCGGTCGGGCCGATCAACAGGATGTTGGATTTCTCAATCTCCATGCCTTTGCGCCGGGTTATGAGACGCTTGTAATGGTTGTACACCGCGACCGAGAGCACCTTCTTGGGGCGCTTCTGACCGATGACGTAGCTGTCGAGATTGGCGGAGAACTCGGCAGGAGTGGGCAGGCTGGAAAGCGAGAAGGTGAGTTCTGCGCGCTCTTCGTTATCTACGATGCCGGCAAACAGCTTGACGCACGAGTCGCAGATATAGCCCTGGCGGCCTGAGATCATTCGCTTTACTATCTGCTTGGGCCGGCCGCAGAACGAGCACTGCACCTCGGTATCGGGGTTGGGCTTATCCTTTTGGCTCATGACTGGGGGCAAGGACTTCGTCAATCAACCCGTAGGCCTTGGCTTCCTCCGGGTTCATAAATTTGTCGCGGTCGGAGTCTTTCTTGATCTTCTCAATGGTCTGGCCTGTGGCGCCCGCCAGGATTTCATTCAGCTTCTTGCGCCACTTGAGGAGTTCGGTAGCATGTATCTCAACGTCGGCGGCCACGCCGGAAAGGCCGGAAATCGAGGGCTGATGCAGCATGATGCGGGAGTTGGGCAACGTGTAGCGTTTGCCTTTCTTGCCCGCTGCAAGAAGCACCGCGGAGATAGAGGCGGCCATTCCCACACAAATGGTGGAGACGTTGGCCTTGATGTAGTTCATGGTGTCGTAGATGGCAAGCCCGGAGGTAACCATCCCGCCCGGGGAGTTGACGTAGAGATTGATGTCCTTCTTGGAATCCTCCGCATCCAGAAATAGGAGCTGGGCTATGACCAGATTGGCCACGGTATCATCCACCGGCGAACCCAGAAAGATGATGCGATCCTTGAGCAGGCGGGAGTAGATGTCGTAGGCTCGCTCGCCCCGGCCTGTTTGTTCAATTACTATCGGGATGTACAATTAAGCCTCCTTTTGCTGCGCTTTCGGTAAGGAAATCAATCACCTTACGGCGGCGCGCTTCATCGAGCGCCAACTCACGCTTCCACAGCGCCTGGGCCTGGGTAAGAGGTATTCCCATCTGCTTGGCTCGTTCGGCAAACCAGGCGTCAAGTTCTTCATCTGATACCTCGAGTTTTTCCTTTTCCGCAATGGCGGCGAGGATCAAATCGAGCTTCACGTGTTCTGCGGCCTTGGGTTCAACCTCCTCGCGTGCCTGGGGAGTATCGGGTACCCGCAGACGGCGCAGCAGGTACTGCAGGCGTTCTTCAACCAGGATGGGAGGAGGATCAAAGGGATTAAGCTCCAGAAGCCGTGCAAAAATCTGATCCTCGCGCTTCTCGTCCATCATGCGGGAAGCCTGCGTATCGGCGTCCTCGGCAAGCTTGGATTTCATGACCTCGAGACTCTCGAACCCCATATCCTTGGCAAAATCGTCATCCACCTCGGGAAGCTTGCGTTCCTTAATCTCGCGGATATAGAATTTGTAGGAGGCTTCGCTGCCTGATAACTCGCCCGCGTCGTCAGGGTAGCGTACCACCGCCTCGGCAATCTCCTGCACTTTTTTTCCCATAAGAGCCGAGTTAATCTCAGGCAGGTTCTCTCGATCACCTACCTTAACGAGCACGCCGGATTGTTTGTCGGTCTTTTTGCCTGCGCGGTAGACGGAATAATCGCAGCGAACGTAGTCCCCTTCCCTGGCCTGGCGTTCCACCGGTTCGAACCGTGCGGCGCGTTCCACCAAAGCTTCTATGCGCTTGGCAACCAGTTCATCTTTTGAAGGCCTGGGGACGGATTCCAATTTGATATTGTGGTAGCCGCGCACCTTGAGTTGCGGCATAACCTCTGCTTCCACCTCAAAGCGAAGCTCATCGTTTTCAAGATAGTTCCAGTGAGTCAATCGCCCCTGGGAAAGAGGATGGATATCCTTATCTTCGAGCGCCTGCCGGAAAGCTTGAGTGGCAAACTCCTCGACTATTTCGGTCTTGACCTCGTCTTCATACCTTGCGGCGACCATGGACAAAGGCGCCTTGCCCTGCCTGAATCCTGCAAGCTTGACGCGACGGGCGAATTTGCGTAAGAGCTTTTCTTTCTCCTTTGCAACCTCGTCAGGCAGAACCTTGGCCTCGATGACAAGCAGCCAGTCCGCCTTTCGAACTACGTTGGTTTCCACGTTAAGCAACAATCCTTTCTTTAAATTACTTAGTGGAGAAACTTACGGTTTCTCCTAAAACGATTTTGTCTAATTTTGTGGAGTTTGTCCCACAAACTCCTAAATCGAAATTTTCAATTTCGATAATAATGCGAGGAGGGGGAGTTGAACCCCCATGGGTTACCCCACTGGATCCTAAATCCAGCGCGTCTGCCTGTTCCGCCATCCTCGCTCGATCAAATCCTTACGTAAAGCGGCAAGGGAGTCTTTACCGCTTTAGCAATCTCACCTCGTGAGAGATGTAATTATAGGAAGCGCCCAGCGAGTGTCAACCATAAATGAATCTATGAGCTTAAGTATAGCGGGACATTTGACGAGTTACATTGAGAATTGACGATCCAGAAGCTTGTCTGAAAACAACCAGGGCCTGCTCCGCCTGCGCCACCGCTTGTGCCCCCGTCGGGTATCGGTGTAGGGTAGAGCCTGCCCCTTGGGGTGCTTTATGTGCTTATAGGGTAGGGGGAAATAAAAGAAGACGCTATTAATGTAATCTCCCCTCCCCTGGTGGGAGGGGTCGGTGGCTCGAAGAGACACCGGGGGAAGGGGTAAAAGAAAAAGAGGTTGTGAAAACAGAGTGTATGTAAATTCTTCCCTCCCCCTTTATCCCCCTCCACAAGGGAGGGGGGTATTCAAGGTAGATTGTTACCGCACCCATACAAACTTACCCGCCATCTGCGTCGGTCACCCCAGCCCGCCTCTCTCATTATTTCGCGGGTTGGAGCGCCCAACAGGGGCATACTAAACCCGCGCTCCACCCCTATCTATCAGATTGCTTCGTCCTGCATCCCTTCGGTCTGCAGTCCTCGCAATGACACAAGGGCTATGGAGCGCAACCACTCGGTCGCTGCATCAGATATTTTTTTAACCACGGAGAGCACGAACTTGTCATTAGTGGAAAATCAATATTCCCTGTGTACTCGGTGTCCTCTGTACCCTATGAAAGCAAAGCTTTCAAGGGGCAGACTCTGGTTCAATTTGAGAGTCTGTTCCACCATAGCTTCTCATCGACGTAATCTGCGCACTCCTAAAGAGAAAACGATTCCCAGGAGTTTCCATCTGCGGATTGACTTCGTCGCAAGCGTATAAGTCATTGAAGTTCCCTTTGGTCGCCGCTTCGCACCCGACTGGGGCACTCTGCGTCGACCTCGGACAGCCTCCTGGCTGACCTTCTTTATCGCTGTTGACATTGAGGCCAAGAGTAATATCATCGGTGGTGATATACAGGATCGAGGTTTCCAAAAAGGGCGCCGACCCGCAGGTTGAAGGCCTGG
>JAUVJT010000038.1 GCA_030592225.1 Candidatus Stahliibacteriota bacterium
AAGATACCAGTATCGGAGCGGTTCCCAAGCAGGTGTTGGCAGAAAAACTCGACGCCATACTCTAGGGGGGTCAAATGGACGAGCGCCGCATAGAAGATGGCCTTACCTTTGACGACGTGCTTCTGCAGCCGCGCCGCTCAGAGGTGCTGCCGCGTGAAGTTGACCTCAGCACACGGTTTTCAAAGAAGATAACACTCAAGATTCCATTGGTAAGCGCTGCAATGGATACGGTTACCGAGTCCGGCATGGCCATTGCCCTGGCCCAGCTGGGAGGAATCGGGGTTATCCATAAGAACATGAGCATCGAGGATCAGGCCAATCAGGTTAAACGAGTCAAACGCGCCGAGAGCGGCATGATAGAGGATCCGTTCACCGTATCGCCCGATACGTCGCTGCGAGAGATCAAGATGCTCATGGAACGCCATCACTGCGGCGGGTTCCCGGTGATAGATTCAGAAAACCGCATCCTGGGCATCATTACCACTCGTGATATCATATTCGAGGATAATCTGGCGCTTCCCGTGGAAAGCGTGATGACTAAAGAAAACCTCATCACTGCCAAAAAAGGCACCAGCATCAGCAAGGCACGCGAGATTCTCAAACGCGCCAAGGTTGAAAAACTCCTGCTGGTTAACGATAAAGGCTGCTTGACCGGACTCGTTACCGCCAAGGACATTCAGAAAAAGCTGGAGCACCCTGATTCAACCGTTGACGACCGGGGCAGACTGCGCTGCGCCGCGGCTGTGGGCGTTTCGCGCGACACCACCGATAGGGTAGAGGCTCTGCTTGACGCAAATGCGGATGCAATAGTCATCGATACTGCGCACGCTCATTCCAAATCAGTTATTGAACTTGTTGCTAAGTTACGTAAAAAGATAAGTAACGCGCAACTCGTGGTCGGTAATATCGGAACCCGCAGCGCGGCCAAGGACCTTTTGAGGCTTGATCCGGACGCCATCAAAGTGGGTATTGGCCCAGGCTCAATCTGCACCACACGCGTTGTCGCAGGTATCGGAATACCGCAAGTTACAGCCATTATGAACTGCTATGCCGAGGCCAAACAGGCCAGGATACCGGTAATCGCGGATGGAGGCATTCGCTACTCGGGCGACATAGTCAAAGCCCTGGCCGTGGGCGCTGATTGTGTAATGATAGGCAACCTGTTTGCAGGCACCGATGAAAGCCCGGGCGAGTCCATACTTCTGGAAGGCAGGCGATTCAAGATCTACCGCGCCATGGGTTCAATAGACGCAATGAAGCAAGGCTCTGCAGACCGCTACTTTCAGGAAGAGGCCAAGAAATTCGTCCCGGAAGGGATAGAAGGCATTGTTCCTTACAGGGGTCCTGTGGGCGAGCAGATCTACCAACTGGCAGGCGGGACTAAATCCGGTTTCGGCTACATTGGCGCCAAGACACTGAGCCAGCTCAGGCAACGGGCAAAGTTCGTACGCATCTCCGGCGCAGGCCTGCGCGAAAGCCATCCGCACGACATTCGCATCACCAAGGAAGCGCCCAACTACGAACTCCACCCGTAACCCCGCCCGTAACCCCGTAACACATATTGGAGCTTGCGCTCCAGGAATCTAAGGACATAACAGATCCCGTAACCCGACCGTAACACATATCCGCGACACATCCTGTAACACACCTTTCCTTTGGAACTGGATGGTCGGTTACGATGACGAAACGTAGGGGCCTACCTTCAGGTCGGCCCGCTTCATTACCCAGCGAGCGAGTCAACCCAGCGAAGCAATCTCACAAATTTTGAGAGGAGAGGGAACATACCACCCAGAACAGCCTACCCAGGGCACATTCGTGGGCACCAGCTTAGTTTACGTAATGTATATTATCGGCAAAAAGGTATTGTGTTACGGGTGGTGGGCGTTTGCTCTGTCGGTTGCTCTTTCCCGATTTTGAGCGACGTCAAGGTCTTAAGAACCAACGCCTTATGATGGAAGCCGCAAGTTGAAAATAAAGCGCGGCAAGAATCGGCGCAACGATTATTATCCGCCAGTTATAGTTGATGGCTCGGTTAATGTTGCCGTGCAGAATCGCCCACAACGCCCGGCTCGTCCCGCACCCGTAACATCCGTAACACCCGTAACACCCACCGTGAATTCCCACGACTTCAAAAATTCTTTCGATTCCCAGCGCGTGAAAAACGCACAGCGATGCTCCGTTATTCATCATGTCAGACGGTAATAAAGGTACTGCAAGAATGCCAAGGGTTATTATGATAAGGAAAACTACCTTTTCAGGACGCACGATATTTCTCATTTATTGTGAGAATACCCCACAAAGGTACGGGATGTGTTGCGGGATGTGTTGCGGGATGTGTTGCGGGTTGTGTTACGGGGTTAGGATTTGTGCAGGAGTTTTCCCTCTGCATCCTTAAAATCCCCGGTTGCTATCATTATTATATCTATAAGTGCCCAGATTCCGCAGCCGCCGGCGGTAAGAAGTTGAACCACCCCGATACCGATATGTCCGGTATAAAAGCGGTGCACGCCTAAGGTTCCCAGGAATATCGCCAGAAGAAGGGTTGTGAGCCAGTCCTTTTGATCACCGGTATACGGTTGGGCTGAACTGGCCGATTTTTGAAGACGCACACCGCATGAAAGACATACCTCCTGCTCGGGATTGGTCTGAGCAGCGCAATTCTGGCAGAACTTATTGGCATTCAACGGCTTAACCCCGCAATGGATGCAGTACTCAGCGTTCTGAGTCACTTCCTTGCCGCAATTTCTACAGTACATGTTTTTCCTCCGCGTAGATTCTTTAATTTCCTCGCAGGCCAGCTTTTTGCCGAACCACCTCTCCCCTAAGCCACCTATTATCGGTATCTTCCAGAAATTGCCCGAAGCCGCTTTAACGAGTCCGATTATGGCAAACACGTTGCCAACGAGCCCCACAATCAGCATCAACCCATAGCCTATCGTCATTACAATCAAGCTACCGATCGGATACCCTACTGCAGCGATAATAATCAAACCCAGAATCCACAGGAGCATTATGCCAATTACCAATCCCATTTGAAAGATTAAAAGGGTAATTCCCTGGCGCACATGATGCATCACGTAGGGATTTTCACGCTCCATGCTCAGGGGAATCACGAAGAATATCCCAAGGTAGGAGAGCCACGCCATCGACTTGCCTTTGCGAACCTGCTCGGCTGTCACGTAGGGGAACTCATCAAACGTCTTTGATTTGGACATCTGGAAACCTCCTGGGTTGAATTTCTATTGAAGCTTATCCTGAATTCCGGATTTGTCAACCTTGTCAATCCGGTATATTCAACAGAAAAAGGCCCCGGTTACAAACCAGAGCCTTGCAATCTTGATGTGTCGTGTTACGGGCGGTGTTATCTCCTTGTGACCGGAGCGTATGCTCCGGCTTATTGCGAGAATACCCTATGAAGTATAAAATACTTCAAGGGGCACACTGTGCCCCGGAGGGGTACGGGCGGTGTTACGGGGGGTTATACCATGGTTTTGAACCACTTCTCGGCCATGCCGCCAAAAATCGGCATCTTCCAGAACTTACCGGAAGCTGATTGAATGATGCCAATAATCGCAAGCACGCCGAGGAAAACGCAAGCGAGTGCTGGAAGAAGAATTGCGAGGCTAACACATATACCGCCGCCAGCGCCGTAGCCGCCGTAGCCACTGTAAATCATCCCAGCAATTGCGCCGAGTATCCCCCAAAGAATACCCATTGCCACATAGGCAAAGAAAAGAACCATTCCCTGGCGGGCATGGTATTTGGAAAAGGGGTTATCTTTATGGGCCAGCAAAGGGATTAAGAAAAAAATCCCCAGGTAGGAAAGCCACGCAATGGACTTGCCGTCTTTTATTTGCTCTTCTGTGGCCTCGGGAAAATTAGTTTCGGACATTTTTCGCCTCCTAGCGTTATGGTGTTACGGGTTACGATTTATGGCTATTCTAGTCAAACGAATTCAATTGTCAACTACTTACGGTTACGGTTGACATCGTGGGTTTTTCAGCCAGAATAGGCCTGTGTCAAGAAAGTACTTTGCAGAAGACAGAATTTTCCTTATCTCCTGGGGTATATTTACTGCGCTGGCGACGATGCTGTTTGCAGGAACCCTTGCCGCACCTTTGCTTGAACGTTGGGGAGCCAAAGGAATCGCGGGTTTCCTCTATGGTTTTTACCGCCTTACCTGTCACCAGATGCCTGCGCGTTCCTGGTTCATTGACGACGCGCAGCTTGCCGTATGCATCAGGTGTTTTTCAACTTACCTGTTTTTGATTCCTGCCGGCGTCGTTTTATTTTTTCGCTCCGTCAGGGAATGGGTCAGGAGACGTTCCTTTCTCAAATTCGTGCTGCCTGTTTCGCTTGCCCTCCTCTCCCCTCTTGCGACAGACGGATTTGTGCAACTACTCACCCCGTGGGAAAGCACCCATCTTTTGAGGTTTATTACCGGGGGACTCGCAGGTGCGGGAATGGTTTTATTCCTGGGGAACCTGTATCTTAAATTCTCTGAACGAATCGAGGGTTCCCTGAGATAGGAAACCGTGAACGAAAAGTGGGAGTGTTAGCCGCAAGTAGTCTCAAGCAGCAATGAAGCGGGCCGACCTGAAGGTAGGCCCCTACATTTCGTCATCGCGACCGACCATCTACCCCCAAAGAAGGTGGACGGGTGGTGATCTCAGATCTTAAAGTTTCAACATTTACTGGGGTAGGCTATCTAGGCAATAAACCTCCTCTCCTCTCGAAATTTATGAGATTGCTTCGCTGAATTCAATCGCTCGCAATGACGATTGGCTCTGTGGATAGTGCGATGTGTCGCGGATATGTGTTACGGGGGTGTTATATCCTTAAAGGCCAGGAACGCATGTTCCAATATGTGTTACGGGGTTACGGGTGTGTTACGGGTGGAGTTCTTTCAGGCGCGATTCGGCGTATTCTGCGAAACGATTGTCCGCAATCGCCTCGCGGATCTCGCGCATCAGGGTGTAGTAATAATGAAGATTGTGGATGGACAATAAGCGTGGCCCCAGGGCCTCGTCAGCCATGAACAGGTGGCGGATGAACGCCCGGGTGTATTTTTGACAGGCGAGACAGGAGCACCCCTCCTCGATAGGACGCATGTCGTTTTTGTACTGGGCGTTGCGGATGTTTATTCGACCGTTATGGGTGTTACGGGTGTTACGGGTGAACGCCGCGCCGGTGCGTCCGTTGCGGGTGGGCAGAACGCAGTCAAACAGATCGATGCCGCGCGACACCATCTGTAAGATATCTTCGGGATAGCCCGCTCCCATCACGTAGCGGACCTTGTCGGCAGGAAGATAAGGCTCGATGTTCTCGATGATCCGGTACGTCAAGTCAGACGGTTCGCCCAGACACAGACCACCGATGGCGTATCCATGAAAAGGCAGGGCGGTGATCTCTTTTGCGGAGCGCTCACGAAGATCATCGTAGGTCGCACCTTGCACGATGCCGAAAAGTCTGTGGCTTGCAGGGTTAACTTCGAGTGACCTCTTAGCCCATTTCGTTGTGCGTTCCAGTGAGCGTACCGCGGTCGGGCGCTCGGCAGGATAGGCAACGGGTTCATCCAGTACCATCCAGATGTCGGTATCGAGCGCTTGCTGGATTTCTACAACCTTTTCTGCGGTAAACGTGTGACGCGAGCCGTCAATATGGGATTGAAAGGTGACCCCTTCGTCGGTAACCTTGCGCAGGCCGGTCATGGAATGAACCTGGAATCCGCCCGAGTCGGTAAGGATGGGACGGTTCCACCCCATGAATTTGGTAAGTCCTTCGGCCTTTTCGATGACCTCTGTCCCGGGTCTGAGATACAGGTGATAGGCGTTGGCAACCAGAATCTGGCCTCCCAGCGCCGCAACCTCATCAGCGCTGAAGGTCTTGACCGTACCCAGGGTGGCAACTGCCATAAACGCCGGTGTTTCGACGCTTCCGTGGATTAGTTGAAGCGTTCCCTGACGCGCCTTGGTTTTCTCGTCCCTGGCTTTAACTGTGAACTTTATCAATCTTACTCCTTGTTTCTGCTCCCCGCGGAGGCTTTTCGGGGTGTTTATTCGGGGTCCCCGCGGCGTTGCCCGGCAACGTCGTGGGGTAAAATTAGCATCGCATCGCCGTAGGACAAAAAGCGGTAATCCATATCCAATGCCTCCCGGTAGGCCTTAAACAGCAGGTCTTTTCCGGTGAATGCAGCGGTCAAAAGCAAGGGAGTCGAACCCGGCTGGTGAAAGTTGGTGAGCAGCAGGTCAACGTGTTTGAATTCATGCCCGGGATAGATGAAAAGCCCGGTTGAGTCGGATTTCGCCTCGATCGATTGGTTCGCAGGGAACGATTCAAGGGTTCTGGTGACGGTGGTGCCCACCGCAATCACTCGTTGAGCAGAGTTTATCTCCTCAGCAGCCTGGGCAGTGATGGCGTAGCGTTCGGTAAGCATGCGATGATTTTCCACCTGCTCTGTTTTGATGGGGCGGAAAGTGCCTTCACCCACATCCAGTTGAATGTGCGCGACTTGAACACCCTTTCCCTCAATCCGCTTTAACAATTCCTCGGTGAAGTGAAGGCCTGCGGTTGGCGCCGCGATGGAAAATCCCTGCCTGGCGTACACTGTTTGGTAGGTATCCAGGTCATGTTTTTCCGGAATCCTGTGGATATACCCTGGCAATGGCGCCAATCCAAGCTTACCGAAGAGTTCAGTTTCATCTATCAGGAGTTTGAGGGTGAGTTTCCCCTGGCTCACGTCTTTTATCTCGACAATCCCCTCTCCGGAATCATCAACCAGCCTCTCCCCTGCCCTGAGCCGCTTGGCAGGTCTTGCCAGGGAAATCCAGATATCAGCCGATACCCTTTCTGTAAACAGAAGCTCCACCACCCCTCCGCTGATGCGCCTGAGTCGAAAACGAACCGGGTGCACCTTGCTTTCGTTGAGAACGAGACAGTCGCCGGCATTTAGATAATCCCCGATTTCCCGGAAAACCCTGTGCTCTATTTTGCCCGTCTCCCGGTGGATTACCAGCAAACGGCACGAATCCCGGGGCAGGGCCGGGTACAGTGCAATCCTTTCTTCGGGAAGGTCGTAGATAAAGTCCTGCTTAAGCATTCCGGGATAATAA
Source organism: Candidatus Stahliibacteriota bacterium (assembly GCA_030592225.1). Lineage (GTDB taxonomy): Bacteria > Hydrothermota > Tepidihabitantia > B3-TA06 > B3-TA06 > B3-TA06. The sequence goes on from JAUVJT010000038.1 coordinate 7,113, forward strand.
GCGGTTTATGTATTCAAGTCAACAGAATAAAAAAGGAGGCGGGCTTTTGGGCCTGCCTCCTGCTGCAATCTTCTGTTTCTATTCCTGATCTTGCTCCCGGGATGGAGAGATTATTTCATCGAGACGTTTCTTGACCTGGGGTGCTATCACCACGACAGTTTCTTTCAGAGAGTTAAAATTCTTGCGAGAGAAACCGCTTTCTGCAACCAGGGCATAGGTTCCAACGAGGCGGTATTCCGATTCAATCAACACGTACCGGGCGGTTGAGGAAACAAGATCGGTGTATGATATCGGGACCCTGAGTTTGAAGTAACCGGTGGCTTTTGGGGGAAGCTTAAGGCAGACGTCGGATGTGATTGCTTTTGCCACAGGTGCACGGTTAACCTGTAAGTCAAATTTAGGCTTCTCGATCTCTATGGAATGTTTGTAAGGATTGGTTACTTTAAGCTTAAATTCAAGCTCAAACCCGGTGGAATCTGAAGACACCAGGGTTACCGTAGAGGTGGAAAACTTCACAATACCATAAAGGTGAATCTCAACCCCGTCCGAAGTGGTAGTAGGAGTGGGATTGGAAACGCCTATGGATGTTACAATTGCGATTCCTGCAGGATCACCGCGCTGAACCATGCTGCCTCCGGGCGGATAGGTCTTTGCAATGGTTCCAGGCGGATATTCCTCGCTTTCCATGTGTCTTGCGGGAAAGAACACAAGCCCCAACCCTTCTATGTATTCCTTGGCTTCTAAGAGTTTCATACCGCGTATGTCCGGCAATTCTATGGTTAAAGGTGTGGCCAGGCGCACCTTTACGGAATCAATCAGCGCTGAATCCGGCAGCGGTCTTTGCCAGGCCACAAGCCCCTCGGTGACGCTGTCCGTATAAAAAGAATCGGGTAACACTACCAGGGGCACGGAATCCAAACCCGTACCCGTAACACCCGTACCCGCAACACTCGTGTCCGTAACACCCGCACTCGTAACGCCCGTAGCACCCGTAAGTTCTGCAACGCTTAAGCGTACCGAGTCAACCGTCATTCCGGTAAAATCAGGCACCGGAATGGCTTTGGCAATTAATGGTAACAGAGCCAGGGCTGCAATCACCATAATGCTGTAGAAGTTTGTTAGTCGTTTCATACTGAGATTCTAACTAAGCGTAGTTGAATGTCAAGGTCATCCGAACGGCTTTGGATAGAAATTGGAGTGCGTTCGAGAATCAACCAGCCAAGGTATGTATATGTGCAGCTTGAGAAAATCGAATCTTTTCCTTCTGTGTACCGTAAGGTGAACGACTGTAAGGAGTTCTCATCTGTGGTTTATTAGACATTCTCGGATACCCTGTGAGCAATCGTCAGAAGGTGTGTTACGGGTGTGTTATGTCCTTAGAAACCAGGAACACATGTGTGTTATGGGTGCGTTACGGGTGAGTTAACCCTTGTTTTCGGCTAACTGCAGGGCTTTGGCAAGCGCGGAAACTATCCTGGCCGAAGCAAGCCCGGAGGATTTCTGGTTCTCGAATTGCTTTTTAAGAAAAGGAATTGCCTTGCCGCCAAAACGTTTCGCGAGAAGAGCGATTTGTGCAGCCCGAACACCCTGTGGAACCTGTGTACTGGTTATCCGTTCGCATAAAGCCTTGAGGCGATCGCCGTCGGTCAATTCCTTATCGCATATTTCCGCATCGAGAATGGTTCCTTGCTCAGTGCCGGGACAATAAATGCTGTAGGTAGCGCGGGTAAACAATGTCTGGTAAAAACACCTTATCCTTATACGATTTGAAGCCGCCAGGTACACTATCCAAAAGAAGGAGACAAATATACCCGCAACATTATACCCGGAGAGACTGCCGAATAAAATCTCAAGCACAGAGTATCCGGCTGAGCCGGCCAGAAATCCTATGAGCAAATAGAACCCAAGAGGCCTGCGGAGAAGAAACACAACGAGAATGATGCCTGCATGCAGACACAGAAAAAGAACCAGGATAAAGGTTACGGAATTCTGGGAAACAACCTCGAGAACGGGTCCTACGTATTTTGTATCGAGTGCATTAACGAACACACCGAGAATAATTATTATTGCAGTTAACTGCTGGAGCAGAAACAACCACTCTATGAATTTGAACTCACCTGCACCTTTTACCTCTTCGGGGAAAAAATCCTCAAGCAGATGGTTATATTTTATCAATTCAATCCTCCAGCAGTTTGTGCATTATCTCCAGCAATTCGGCAGGAGAATCAAGAACGTAGTCGGCATTCTTGGCAAGCTTGGTCCCGACAGCAACCCTGATTGCACCTTCCGGCAAGGCCTCAAAACCATCCACGTCGGTGGTATCGTCACCGAAATACACAACCAGGGCATCGTTTGAAGGCCTGAAGTTCGCAACCAGGAACTCAACAGCAATACCCTTGTTCATACCCGAAGGACGAAGCTCAAGAATGGCTTTACCTTCAATAATCTCCATCTCCTCGTAATTGGGAAGCGCCTCGGCCTTGGAATAAAACTCCTCTACGGCGTGCTCTATGGTGGTTCCGTCGGCAAGACGGTAATGCATGGCAACTGCACACCCCTTGTGTTCTACAAGAATACCCGGCCATTCGGCAAGTTCCTCAAGGCTCGTGGCGAAATCATCCAGATCCTGCTGAATGGTCTCATCATCAAGTATGGATTGTTCAAGTTCCCCGGGCATTTGCAGCTCGCAGCCGTGACATCCTGCTAAAGCGACAGGAATGGTAGAAGGTATAAATTCCTGCAGCTCTGAAAGACTCCTTCCGCTAAGAATGGCAATGTTAGTCAAGGGGCGTTCCAGCAGTTGACGCAAAAGTATCTTCAACTCGGGAGGCGGAGTTATGGAATCAGGGGTGGGAGCAATGTCAACAAGAGTACCGTCGAAATCCAAAAGAAGCAGCAGGCCTGGAGAAGACTTCAGAAGATCAAACAGTTTTTCTTCAGGATTCATGTTTTCTTCCTCCGTATGGTTTTCCGGGTAATTGTTTTATGGGCAGTTGAGCATAGAGTTAAGCGCTCAAGAAACGCCTCGCCCCATTTTTCAACGGTTCTGCGCCGCAAACGATCACGCATGTGGTTCATGCGCAGGCGTCTTTCCTTGACGTGCATCTGGAGCGCCGTTTTAAGGCCGCGAACAATCGAAGGAATGCTGTAAGGATTAACGATAACGGCTTTTTCCAGCTCTTCGGCGGCGCCCGCGAATTCCGAAAGCACCAGCATGCCTTTCTGCGGGTCCTGGGCGGCAACGTATTCCTTGGCAATAAGGTTCATGCCATCACGCAAAGGCGTAACCAGACATATATCCGCGGCAAGATAGTAAGAAACAAGTTCATCAAAGGGCAGTGACCGGGAGTAGTAGCGGACAGGAGTCCACGCACCTCGTGAGAAACGGCCGTTGATATGTCCCACCGCGTTTTCAACCTCCTGTTTCATCCGGTAATACTCCGGAATCTGAATGCGACTGGGTACCGATATCTGAATGAACGATATCTTGCCCACATATTCCGGATTTTCTTCAAGAAGTTTTTCCACCGCATGCAGACGTTCGGGTATACCCTTGGAATAATCAAGCCTGTCCACCCCCAGGATGATATACTCGCTCCCCATATCCCGCCTGATGCCCCTGGCCGCTTCCTGTATTTCCTTCTGGTCGACCAACTCCTGGATGCCGCAGTAATCAACCCCCATGGGAAAGGCCTGAACAAGGGTGCGTCGCCCGCGCCTACCAACGACCGTGCCTTTGGCAAAGGAAACGTCTCGGTGCAAAATATCTTTGGCTGCATGAATAAAGTTCTGCACGTATGAACGGCAGTGAAAGCCGATAAGATCAGAATCCAGCATACCTTCAAGAAATTCCCTGCGCCAGGGCAAGGTACGGAAAATATCCAGCGGCGGGAAAGGTATGTGCCAGAAGAAGCCTATTTTGGCTCGCACCTTCATGGAGCGCAGCATTTGGGGCAGAAGGGCGAGGTGGTAATCGTTCACCCAGATGAGGTCGGAAGGTTTTGCCTCCTCGGCAACCGCGGCGGCGAACTTGCGGTTTACCTGAAGATAGGTTTCCCAGTCTTTCTCCAGATACGCGGTACGGCCAAGGAAATTATGAGCAAGCGGCCATATGGCGCTGTTGGAAAATCCCAGGTAAAAATGTTTCACCTCTTCCAAATCAAGGGGAATGAGCTTTAAGTCAAAAGTAGGCTTATCGGGAGGGATACGACATATATCCAGAGAGCAGCTTTGCGGAGCGTTTCCCCACGCAATCCACATGCCGTTGGTCGAAGCGAGCACCGGCTCCAGACCGGTAACCATCCCGCTCACATTACGGACCATGTGAATCTTACCGCCGACTGACTCCAAATAATAAGGGCTGCGGTTGGAAACCACTACCAGACGACGTCTCTTCCTGGAAGAAGAATTGCCTTTGACCTCTACCTTATTCTTATTTCGATTCACGGCATCATCCTAACTTAGAAAATGAGCTTGTCAAGTATCCTGACGTTAATTAAAAAAAGGGGCTGGCCAGGTTCACGCAGCCTTAAATAACCACAGAGGCACAGAGACACAGGGATAAGATACGTACTGCCATAACTTACCGAGGTCAACTTCTTTATTCCCGAAGGAGGATGAGTGAAACTAGCGTTAGCGTCTCAAACACCCTCCTGACGTCGCAAGTGACGGTTTAGGTGTTATACCGATGCAAGCATCGGTTTTGGTGTTACGGGTGCGGGAATGTGTTATGAGGTGTTGCGGGGTGTTATGTCTTTAAAGACCAGGAACGCATGTTCCTGGTTATAGTGAAAATACCCTATGAGGTGCAGTAAAGTCGGCACCTCAAGGGGCAGGCTCTGCCCCGAAGGGGTACGGTGTGTTGCGGGGGTGTTACGAGGGCTTGACAATCCATTTTAGCAAACTATAATATAGTCGAATGATAAACGCCTTAGGGGATTGGAAATTAAGAAAAAAATAACCCAAAGGAGGAATAATAATGGGTAAATTGAGAAGATACGAATCCGGATGGGGAATTGACAACCTGCGGCACGACGTAGACAGGCTGTTCGATTCCTTCTTCGGGCGCTGGTCAGGCGAAGGATACGGTGCCGTGTGGATTCCAGCCATTGATTTGGAAGAAACCAGGGACGCCATTTTTGTCCGCGCCGAGATACCGGGGATGACCAAGGAAGAAATCAAGATTCAGACCGTCGGCGACAAGCTGATGATTTCCGGCGAGCGCAAGCATGAAGCCGAAGAAAAGGATCGTCACTTCCACCGTGTGGAGCGCGCTTACGGCAAGTTCCAGCGGGTGCTGCAATTACCGGTGGAGGTACAGTCGGACAAGGCCACGGCTTCGTACAAAGATGGAGTGCTACAGATAACCTTCCCAAAATCTGAGAAAGCCAAGGCACGCGAGATTGAGATCGAGCTAAAATAACAAACAGCTCCTTTTCTCTAAGGAGAAAAAGATCGCATGAATTAAAAGTAGAGGCACGGCATACCCTATGGAATAGGGTAATATTCCAAGGGGCACACTGTGCCGTGCCTCTACGCTTTATTTCTATACAACGAAAATTGGATAATTACGAAGGGTTAAAGATTAAGGTGATTATCCATGAAACCGGAGTGATTTGACAAGCTGCGAACTGATAAGTCCAAATAAGTCAGGAGCTTGTCTGTTATTAAACCTGAATTCTAGCTCTTTGAGGTAGAGATACAGTTTCCGG
>JAUVJT010000140.1 GCA_030592225.1 Candidatus Stahliibacteriota bacterium
ACAGGAAGCGCCATCATCATAATTGGTATTCCTCGTGCAAAGGCATGGCGAACCACTGCCTCTAACTGGGGTTTGAGTTCAGGTTCTGTTTGAGGATCGAAATCAACCGAAACCAGTATCGCCTTGCGTTCACCGTTGGGATCAATATTCTCGATGTGATCAAAAACGTCCTTGGTTCTCGGCATGGCTCGGACTTTGCCGGGGAGTTTGACGGTCAGCATAAGGGGGACGATTACTGCAATTGCCATAATAACGTAGATGATGCGGCGGTCAATGTCGCCTAGTTTTTCCCAGAACTTCATTTCGTACCTCCGAGGTAGCCGCGTTCAATGCCAAGTATGATCTTAAGCGAGGTTGCGATTCCACCCAGGCTTGCACCCAAGAGTATCCCGCGTTTTGCCGCCATATTAGGTACGGAAAGCAGCCATTCACCGAGATTACCCAAAGGTATTACGTTGTAGAAGATGATGGAAAGCATCACTACGAATGCTGCGATCAACAGGAGGGTGGAGACTAAAGACTTGGCCCGGAACGATCGATAGGCTGCGGACGCGATGTAGAATGCGAGTACCGAGAACATGGTGGCTCCCAAAGGAACCATCATGTAATTGTAGAAGTTGGCAAAGAGATAAGTAAAAACAGAGATCTGCTGACCCTGCCAGGTTACGGGAAGCCAATTCATGTTGGGAGAACGTCCGATTATCCCAACCACAGTCATGGCCACTAAGGCAACAAGCGCGATGGGGCTGTAGGCCCAGCCTTCCTTCTTGTGCTTGATTTTGGTTGCGTGATGGGTGATGAAGCTTGCCAGTCCAAGGATGAAGGCGAAGGAGCCCATGACCCTGAGCCATTCCAGAGCGGTATTTTTGAAATCCTGCGAGAACTGGTGAGGGATAAAGAACTGGATCATGAACACGATACCCAGCACCAGGGTTAAGGTAAGAGGTATTTTGCGTTTCATTATGCCTCCTTAGACCGACGTAATGATCTTGGTTGCGAATTCAAGACCGAATAGAGCAAGGATGGTCAGTGCAATCAGAAATATGCCGATGGTGGCTTTACCCCAGTCCTGTGCCTTGATGGTTCCCACCAGGTTTGGCTCGCGTGACAGGTATGCCGATGCCGCGTAAAGTTCCTCTCCGATGATGGTATAGTCGCAGGCGGTGATAAAGAAGGGAAGCTGTGCCGAGGCGTCGGTTCCCGCGATTTGTATCGCACCCGACATGTTGCCGGTTTCGGCAAGAAGCAATGATTCCGCCCAGAACATTCCCAGAAAGAAGTTGGTGGCCGGTTTTTCGCGAAGCATGATGCCGTTGACTGCGGCAACGTAGGCAAACTGGCTGCTGGTTACGAAGAATACGCTGTCCGGGTTGAATGCGTCAGGACGACCCGCATCAGAGTAGGCTTCCTTAACGATCTCCCGGGCAACGGTGTACACGATGGGATCACGGTTGGGAACGATGATGGGGGTGTCGTACTGAGCCGCTTTCTTGGCTATACCCTGCAGAATATTGAGCGCAGCGATGGTGGCTATGTCGCCGATGTGGGAAAGCCCGGGCACGAACAGTATGGGGCGTCCCATCTCAGTGGCGCGGCCCACTGCCTCGTCAATGGCTTCCAAGCCCGCGATCTTTCGCAGGAACAGGTTCTTGCCCTTCTTTGCCTGAGATACGAAGTACATTACCAGGAAGAAGAAGAACAGCATGGCGACCAGGACGTTTATCCTGCCGACATGGAACCACTGGCCGGTGGCCTGTGCCGCGGCCGAAGGTTTTGATAGAACCGTCTCTTCGCCGCGAACCGTTGCCACCTGGTATCGATAGAGGAGGCCATTTTCCTTCAGAGTGGCGATTTGTTCTTGTATGCCTTTGATCTGGATTTCCAGGACTAGTATCTGGTCAGCATAGTCTTTCTTTTGAGCTTTTTTCAAATCGCGACCGAGTTGTCTTAGTTGCTTCTTACGTTGTTTAAGTCCCAGTTCAAGAGCCAGTACATTGTCGTCCATGATACTATCGGTACCGGGCGCCAGGACCGCTACTTTCTGGTACTCTTCCCCAGCCTCGGAGCGCATGACGACGTAGTCATCAATAAGTTCGTCGTCAGGCGAGAGCGTCCAGCGGACTATGAGCTGGTTCCCTTCGTCGTTGGGAACGTCGGAGACTTGCAGTCCTGTTGCCGGCCTTATGGGCGGCAGCAACTCTGCAAGCGAATCCACTGGCGGCTCCGTTTGGGAGAAGAGAAGGGGGATCAATATAAGTAAAGTCAAATGCCCCTCCTATTTGAAGGCTTCTTTGCAAGTGCAGGGTTTGTTGCCGCATCGCGGACAACCTGCAGCGTATTTTACCGACACTGCTTCCTCAAGGTCTACTCCCGACAGATTGGCCAGCGTACACAGCCACGCCAGTACGTCGGCGAACTCCTCTTCCAGGTGTTCGCGATCGTCGTGCCTGATAGCTCTTGCCAGTTCGCCAATCTCCTCGGTGAACCAGACAAACGTCTTGGCCAGTCCTCGAGGGGAGTCCTTGTGGAAGAACTCTTCCTTAATAAGGTTCTGAAATTCTCGCACTCCAAGTTTACTATCCATCCATGATATGATACGTTAGAACTTCTTGATGTCAATACCTTCCGGCTGCATCCGTGATTAAGGTTCTACTCTGATTTAGACGAATCCGGGGCTGCGAGGTTGGTGCAAGAAGCTGCTGTCTTGATCCGGACGGGAGTTGACAGCAGGAGCTATTTGATTAAAGTGTTGTATGTCCGCTTTGTTCTGCTGGTTGCGCAAGGACGGCAATCTGCCTCCGTATTATCTCGAAGCCGCCCGGAAGCTTTTGGCCTACCGGGGAAGAATGCGCAGCAAAGAGATCAAAAAGAGCAAGAGGACTACCTGGCAGGGGGTGATATCGGTGTGGGGCGATGCCTCTTTATTTGAAGAAAACGGCAATATCATCTATTCCGCCCAGACCGCTACGGGTATCAAGGCCTCCAAAGATCCCAATCGCTTTCTGTCTGCTCGTCTTGACAAACGCGAGGGCTGGTGGGTGCTGCTTCGACTTGATTTGCAAACCTCGATTGCAACACTTGCCCGTGATCGGTTTTCAGGCTACCCACTCTATCTATACCAGGATGAAGGGAATTTCATCCTTTCTTCCGAGATTAAGCCCTTGCGTGCGGCCATGTACGGTAAGTGCCCGGTATCTCTTCCCCGGGTAGCCGGATTGCTTTCCTCTCTTCTTCCTCCACACTTCGGCTCCAATACTCTTTTTGAACACATCCACGTTATCAAGCCTGCTCATCTGCATCAGTTCGATCTTACTTCAGGCACCAGGAAATCCACCAGGTATACCGGTCCCTGGCCTTCCCAGCCGCTGTGGGAGAATCCAACTGAAGTCAATCTCGATAGTGCGGCTGCAATCCTTAAACAACAGGTACACGATGCGGTACTCCGCAACTTCAGCCAGACCCAGGGCATCGCTTTATCGCTTTCCGGAGGGGTGGATTCCTCCATCCTTGCCGTAGAACTCAAGAAGACCGGCATTCCGTTCAGCGCCTTTAGCGTCACCTATCCTGAATGCAATGGCCAGGATCCTGACGAATCCGCCCGTGTTAAACTCACTGCAAAGCATCTTGGACTTCCCGTCCACTGGGTTGAAATCAGGGGAGATGATTATCTTGAATTTACCGACGAACTCGTTTTTGCTCATGAGGAACCGCTTTCTACACCGGGACTAACGGTTGCATGGCTTGCCAATCTTGCAATCCAGCGGGGGTTTACGACCGTCGCCCTGGGAAGGAACGGAGGTGTTCTTTTCTCAGGTCTGCCCCCTTTATGGCTGGGCGCGCTTTTTGAGAAAAACCCTGTGCAGGCGTTACGCGAGTGGCGATTGTGGCGTTCTTCCGTTTCTATGTCCGGTTTGCTTAACGGATTACTGACCTTTTTTTCTCCGCAGATGCGGAAGTTTGCCGCCCGCATAAGGAACAGCAGGTTTGCAAAAGCGCCCTGGCTCAAGATTTCGCCTCAAATTCCTTCCTGGTATCAATGCAAGGGACGCGACTACGCATCTTACCGCCTGGCACATACATTTGAGGAAATAGTTTCCGTCATTTTCAACTGGGACGAACGTCGCATGACCCACACCAACCTTGAAATTCTGCTTCCCTATATTGATCTCACCTATATCCGCAGCATGAACCGTATCCCTTCCTCGTTTGCTTTTCACTCCGGATGCGCCAAGTACCTTGCGCGAAGGGCCTACAGCAACGAACTGCCTGGCCAGGTTATCTGGGATCGCCGCAAGCTGGGTTTCGACGTTCCATTAAAACTGTGGTTTGACAATCATTGGCAGCAAATCGTCAAGGGCGAGATATTTTCCTCAGTCAGGCTTGCAGAAATCGTCAATATACCCTGGATAGAAAAGCATTTTGATTCGCTGCTGCTGCTGCTGCGTTGGCGTCTTTACACCACTGCTCGATTTTTGGAATTATTTGCCTGAAATCAGCTCTACCAGCATAATCAGCGGGATAACTACCAACATGGTACTACAGGTATTGGGTTTGCAGGTTGGTCAGTTTTTTGTTGGTATCAAGTGATTTGAGTATATCAGACTCCATTATAGCTGGATGAAGTACGAACACTCTTAGGTCTATCTTAATACTTGGCAAGTATATTGGCAGGAGACTGCCAGTCTTGCGATAGCTTTTAATACGCAGGTAATCCTCCACCATGTTTGTATACATGACTATGCACGCGGTTAACTTCAGTTGACTCCTAATGGGTTTCAGTTATACTCAATTTATAAAGAAAGGAGTCCGTATGCAAGAAATTTCTCAGCAAGAGGCGAAATCTATTAAAAGACTGACATTGTCCTTTTGGATCGTTTCAGGCGGGGCCCTGCTGTTTCTCATCTCAAGCTTCTTCCCTTTTTGGGCAAGTTCCCCGGGGGGAATGTTCGCAGACGTTTCCATCTGGAAATATCTCTTCTCTTACTCAGGAGAGATTGCTGATCCCTGGACTCTGGTAGAATTCTTGGCCGTAGGTGCGGTTTTTTTTCTACTTCTAATCCAGTTTTTTGCTCGCCGTACTAAGAAAACTCTTATGATTATTACTTTAATCCTGTCCGTTGTCTGTCTTCCCTATTTTATCAGATGGGTGTGGATATATTACTATCGTAAATTACCATGGTTGCGTCTCGATGTCAATTTCGGACTCGGGTTCTATTTACTCGCACTCTCCGTTATTGTAATACTTGCAGGCTCAATTTTAGCTCTCGCAGAGAGGAGGAGGAGATGAACAAGAAAGCATTACTCGGTATCCTGTTCGTCTTCGTGGCTTTTTTGGGGTGTGCCAGGTCGCTGTCACATGAGGAATACATCAAATGCAGACAGGCCATTTTCAGAGAATTTCATAAACCCAAGGATAAGTCTTATGAATATCACGAATACTACGACAACCCCCTAAGGTACTATTTCAAAGAGTTACTTTACTCTAAGGACGCCGGTGGGTACGTTCGTTACTACCGTGAGCTTCGCAATGAACTATATGATGCTGCTGTAAAAGGCTGCTTTTCGCAAGGCTATTCTTTCAGACGTTTTAACGTGTCACACAAGCTCTATGGAAGGTATAATCTGCTCTTCAGCGAGGAACTTATGGTCCTTGATCCCAGGCCTTTTGAGATAAAGCGAGCCCGCAAAGCTTATAC
>JAUVJT010000163.1 GCA_030592225.1 Candidatus Stahliibacteriota bacterium
CCGTGATGCTGTCAGGCTCATCAGGTATCTTTCCTTGATAGACTGCGGCAAGCGGGGCGATGGGAAGTTCCCAGCCTTGCAGGGGCAGGTTGTCGTTTGGACCCAGAATAAACACCTCGTTGTTTATGGGCAGGTACAGCAGGGTGGAGTCCTTGTTGTGCCTGATGGACGCTACGGGGAAGTAGAAAGCGAACAGATCAATGGCCAGCCTGTCCTTGCAGGAAAACAGGATGAACCTGCCCGAATAGGAATCTTCCGCATCCTGGCAGGAGTACTGTCCCTGAGCTTCTTCGATAAGGCAAAGCTCGGGCACCGGCTTTAGCGCTTTCCTGCACGAGGGCGATGCGGCAATCAGGAGTCCAAGTGTCAAGATTGATGCCAGTCGTTGGCGCCACGTCCTAAGAGCCAGGGGGTTGCCCGAGAACGGTTTTTTATCCGCAGATTTCGTAGATTCCACAGATTTGGGGAAACGACTTGTTTCACTAAGTTGTACATGCACGTGTCTTAGTATCTTGTTTGGTTTTCGCTTTGTGTCCTCTGTGCCCTCTGTGGTTAATTTCGGCCACCCTCCTAGGGGAGTGATTCGGGAGGATTGTGTGTTACGGGTGTTACGGGGTGTGTTATGTCCGAATAGACCAGGACGTAAGTCCTGGATATAGTGAAAATACCCCGAAGGGGTACGGGGGAGGAGGGCGGGCATTAGAAGCGAAGGTGAAAGCCCAGGTAGGGCCATTTGCCGGGCGCGTGCAGGCGGAAGTTTGCAGACGCCCAGTAGCGCAGGTAGACTTCAAAGGCGGCCTTTTCTTTCAGAAACCCTATGCCTAACTGCGGCGCGAACTTATGTTCCCAGAAGGGTTCGAGGTCAAGGGTGTCGGAGTCCCAACCCGGTTTGAAGCGGGCAAAGTAGGCGTAGATTCGTGCAGAGGCGTACATGCTTTTGTATATGGGCTGGTCAAATATCACGTCCAGTTGGCAGTCGTGGAACATATCGGTGGAGTTCAGGGCGTCAACCACTGTGTCGTGCGGGAACCAGGCGTAGGTCAGGCGAGCGTTTAACCGCTCGTACCATTCGCCGTCCTCGATGAAATTAAGGTTCTTGTTCACAAACGCGCCCGGCGTACCTACCGCAAGGGTCATACGATTGAAGACCACTTTCATCCCCGAAGTGTCAGGTGGGCGGTCAATATTGTGGGTGCAGTCGTGGACGATGTACGGACTTACTACGACCTTATCCATGATATTGAACCTGAACCCGCCGGTTAGGTAAAAGTGCGCCATAAACGGGTCAAAGCTTACGTTGCCAAACTGCTTGCCCGATTCCAAGTCATCACGATACAGGATAAAGAACCGCTGTCCGGCTACGTCTATCAAGTCAGTGGAAATTTCCATACCTGCATCAATACTGTAGCGACCATAGGTCGTATCCCTGTAATACTTACCTACGTACAACTCCCCCGACGGTTCTATGGGAAAGCTCACGATGGGTCTATCAATGTTAAATAGACTTAATCCAACGAGCAAAGAGAGTATCATGTTCTCCTCCAGTTATTTTGACGTTTCCAATCATTCCTGCCTCGATGCCCTTGCCTTGTATTTTAACTATCCTGTCAATCTCCGGCGCATCACTCCACAACCTACCGACTGCACCATCTTTGCTTAAATAATCAATTACCGCTGACTGTTGCGTTCCGGCGAGTCGTTGCACTTCCTCAGATTGTATCTTCTCAGCCAGGGCAATAAGCTTGTGTGCACGTTTTTCCGTAACCTCCCACGGTATCTGATCTTCCATCCCAGCCGCATCGGTGCCTTCCTCTTGTGAATAGGTAAATATCCCAAGATGCGTGAATTTCAGTTCCTCCAATCCTTCAAGCAATTCCTCGAACTCCTGCTCGGTCTCGCCGGGAAAACCCACAATAACCGTGGTCCTTATCGCAAATTCCGGGTCAAGACTCCTCGCCTTGTGAACCAGCGCCTCAATTCTTTTCCTGCTCACCTTGCGGTTCATGCGTTCGAGCACCGAGTCGGCAAGGTGTTGCACTGGCATATCAATGTAATTCAATACCTTAGGATTCGCAGCCATCCGCTCGATAATCTCTTCGGTAAGATGCGCAGGATGCGCATACAGCAGTCGAATCCACCTCACCCGTAACACATCTTCCCGTAACACATCCTCCCGTAACACATCAATCCTCTCCAACTCCTGGAGAATTTTTTTTAGCTGGGGATGGGCCGCGGTATCCTGCGCTATCAGGATCACCTCTTTTACTCCCAGCGCGGTAAGATCGCCAGCTTCGGCTAGAATATCCGCTGTTTCCCTCAACCGCAGCGGTCCGCGTATCATCGGTATCGTACAGTAGGAACAGAGGTTAGAGCAGCCTTCGGTCAGGCGCAGGTACGCGTAGTGTTCAGGGGTCGAAAGCAGTCTGGGGAATTCCCTGCCCGGATTCCAGGATGGAACAGGGGAGACCAGCACCTGGCCCGGCCCGGAATTTTCCTTTAGCAATGCGGGAATTTCAGGTATGGCATCCAGGCCAATGAACGCATCCACCCAGGGGAAGCGGCCCATAATCTCGCGTGGTTCCCTTTGCGGCAGGCATCCGGTCACGAACAACTTGTCTAACTCCCCATACCTCCTGCGCTTCTGTTGTTCCTCAATCACCTGAGCCGATTCCTCGATGGCATCTTCCAGAAACGCGCAGGTATTCACAATCACCGCCTGGGCATCGGCTGAATCTCCAACAATCTCAAAACCGGCCTGAACCAAGGCGGCCATAATAATCTCGGCGTCCACCCGGTTCTTTGGGCATCCCAGATTGATAACGGAAACACGCGGAAGATCAGGCATTATTCTAGATGCGTTACGTGTTACGGGGGTTACGGGTGTTATGTCCGATGAAACCAGGACACAAGTCCTGGATATAGTGAAAATACCCAGGAGGGGTACGGGTGTTACGGGTGTTACGGGACACGGAACAGCTTGCCTGTGGCTTCTGCATACACCCGCTCGTCGTCAAACACCTTTGCCTGGGTCAGCACGATGCGTTTGCGTTCCTGCACCACCTTTGCTTCTATCTTGACCTCGTGGTCGGTGGGCAAGGGGTACTTGAAGCGCACCGTCATCTCGGCAGTGACCGTATGTATCTCGCGTCCTGCCGCGGCCCATATCATTATCTCGTCCAGTATGGTCGAAATAATACCGCCGTGGGTTATATCAGGCCAACCCTGTAGGTCTTTAGGTATCTTGTAGGTGCAACGGGCGCTTTGGGTATCGATTTCGATATCCATCTTTAGCCCGCGAGGGTTATTCTTGCCGCAGGCAAAGCAAAAGTTGTCGCGTTCCAGTCTCATTGGCCAGGCTTACCGGATCGTTTTACCGGGATCCGGTGCCGGTGTCCTCAAGAACAGTGGTTCCTTCAGGCGGGCTGAAAGTAAACTTGCTGTCGGCGACCTTTACGTTGTGCTGAATATTGTGCAAGGTGAAAATCATCTCGGTGTCGCCTTCAGAAACCTTTATACCGCCGATGCTGTTGGTGGAAGGGTTGATGAGCAAAACAAATTCTTTCAGATACACCTTTGCCCCAAGCTTAGCCGTGAAATGCGCTTCCAGATATTCCTTGGTGGTCTTAAGCTCGACCGTGTATCGTTCCTTGTAGTTCTGCAGCTTGCCGATGAGCAGGAATATCTCCTGCTCAGCCCCGGGCTTGGTCTTGATGGCCTGGTTCGCAGTGGGTATGTAAATCCAGGTGGTAATGCCGTCGGATACCACCAGCTGCTCCATGGGCACGGTAACGTCCACCCTGAACTTGCTGGGCGACACGTAGGTAAACGTGCCCTTGAGTATCTGGCAGGTGCCGTCTTTTTTTGAACAAATCTTTTCCTCAAACGAGGCTTTAAGTGAACTGATGCCTGAGTAGCGGCTGATTACCGCGTTAAACGTTTCGCGGGGAGTGGCTGCAATTACTGAATTAACAGCAACTAAAAACCCCACCCCCACAAGCGCTGTAAGTATGCTTCGACGCAAACTAACCTCCTTGAATGCAATTACCCTAATTCTAGTCCGTCAGCCTTACATGTCAAGACGTAAGGAGTGGGGTGGAGGTTGCAGGCTGGGGGAGGAGTAGGGAAAGGGATTAGTTGGGTTGACACCTTCCTTGAAGTTTGCTATACTCTAATTATGAATATCTTGACTCTTGATTTCCTGAAGGAAAATGTTGCCAGTTTTGCACGAGAGATAAGTAAACGAAAGATTAGAGAGTTGTACGGCACAACGGATGGGAAAGCTATCGGGACTTATATCGAACATGCCTTCCACGAGTACTTAAAAGAAAAGGGGTTTGAATACGAACCTGGGAGTTCCGCTTCAGGGATTGATTTTCCTGTACTTGAAGTAGATATGAAGACCACGAGGATTACACAACCTCAGTCCTCATGTCCGTTTGAGAAAGTCAGCCAAAAGGTTTATGGGTTGGGCTATCATCTTATTGTTTTCGTCTACGAAAAAGAAGATGATCCCAAGACTCGAAGTGCTCACTTAAACTTCAGCCATGCGATATTCGCAGAAAAAGAATATACGGCAGATTACCAGACCACAAAAGGAATAATTGGCATTCTGGAACGTGAAGGGAATAAGGATGACATAGTGGCGTTTCTGGAAGAGAGGAATTTGCCTCTCGATGAGATTGGCCGACAAGAACTTGCTGAACAGATTTCAAGAAATCCTCCTCAGCAGGGCTACTTGACAATTTCCAACGCCCTTCAGTGGCGACTGCAATACTCTCGTATCGTTCATTTAGTGGAGGAAGGTAGCACCGATGGTATTGAAAACCTTCTTTTCTGACCACGTGCAATAATGAGAATAAAGGAATTCGGCGACTTTCAGACTCCCTTACC
>JAUVJT010000041.1 GCA_030592225.1 Candidatus Stahliibacteriota bacterium
ATAGACGAGCAATATCCTGTAAAGAGTGGTTTATTTATGCTAATTTTTTGTAAACAGTCTTTCACTTGACTTCAAAGCCACAGGTTCTATAATGGAAACCCGTTTATTTAATGCGGGGAGTAAAATGTAAGATATTAAATCACGCTACAGATAGAGTGGATAGAAAGGAAGGTCTGGTTCTCATGGGGATTCGTGCCAGGGAAAATTGTCAAGCGTTCTCAATACTGCTTCCTTCCCACAAGGGAGAGGAAACCAGCTACCTGATTTGCTGGGAGCGAAACGGAAATGGCTCTCTTGCTGTTTCCGAGCGTAGGGTTGCCGTCGGTAAAATTTTAGACCTGCGCCTGCTGAAAGAGTTATCTCGCCGGGAAAGATAGCTGAATTATCTTATCGAAACGTTTGCATGCAAATGCAACGTAGAGTCGTTCAGTAAGCTCAAGTAATCCAATAGTAAAATTATATTACACCTTTAGACAAGTCGCTCCCTACCCTTAAAAAAGGCTGTCGTCGTATCTTTCGAATGTACGTCACTTGAGTTTCACGGTCAGCATGGCACGATAATTGCTGGTAAACGGGGTAGAAGGTGGAAACTGGAGGTTTCTATGAAGTTGAAACTTGAACCAAAAGAGAAAGAAAGCTTAAAGAAAGAGTTAATTCGTAAACTTGAGGCGACGATTCGCCAGGCGCAAACCGCGGACGCCGCCCTGAATTACTAAATTGCAAAATCAATGCCTCCTCAATGGGGATGGTTCCTACCAGCGTGGGAGCCGTCCCCTTTTTTATCATGGGTCTTGTACACTTTAGCAACGAACTCCAGGATAGTTCATGTCGGTTTTCGTAACTTGATATGGAGTGCAATGACCGTGTCATTGCCGCGACAACGCTCGGGGGAAAAAGTGGAGCGCGGGTTCTCCAACCCGCGGAAAAATAAGAAAGGCGAACTGGAACACCCGACACCAGACCCTCGATGAAATCATAGCCCACCATTAAGGGGTTTTGTTGATCGTAATTTCCACCCGGCGATTGGCGGGATTCGCGGCGTCATCCTCCACTAGAGGCTTGCTGTTGCCCGCGCCCCGGGCAGTGATGTTGGATGAGGGAATTCCCTTAACTTCTACAAAATAGCGTCTTATTATTTTAGCCCGGGCGGTGGTGAGAGCCTTTGCGTTCTTGTATTGAGGCGGTTCGTCTGTCTCTGATGCCTCTTCCGACTCCTCGGATGACTCGGGAGGCAAGGGGACATCGGTGTGGCACTCGACAACTATCTTGTTATTGGGATAGTGGAACAGGAATCCGGCAACCTTATCCAGGGTGTAGTAGCCCTGGGGAAACGGTATTTCTGCGGCATCCTCGCCGAATTTAAGCGCCGCCTTGGTAACAGTGATGCGGATGAAGGTATCGTTTTCTGCGAATGCTACCCCCCTAAGACGCCCCAATGCGGTCAGCGCCTCGTGCCTGAGACGCTCGATATCCTCGCGTTCCCGTTCAAGGGCCGATCGCTCCTGCTCGATGGCGTTCAGTTCGGCGCGCAGTTTATCGCGTTCCCGGGCCAGCGTCTGCTCGCGCAGCTTTCGTGCCCGCTCCGCTTGAGCAATCTTGATGCTGTCTTTCTCCGCCTTGCGGGCGTCGCCAAAGAGAACTGCGAGACTAAACTGATGAAAAATAGACGGTTCGTTCCCGTGCACGTAAGTAAGAGCCGTTCCGTAATGAAACTCCACGTCTGTCTTCTCTTTCTGATGGGATCGAAACGTCGCCCCAAAAGTAGGGGAAAAACCTGTAAGCGTATCCGTACCATACCGTATCCCGGCACGGATACCTAAATGATTGCGCAGGAGATAGACCTCTCCACCCACGTGTATCTTAACATCACCTTGCTTAAAGGCAAACTCACCTGCAATCATTGGGGAGGATAGGAAGCGTGAAGGTTTGACTAAAGGTTCTCCTGCAAAACCGACATGAATGCGATCAAGGAAGTCCTCGTCAAACAACGACTCTTCGATGGAAGCCCCAAGGGTTAATCCTTTATCATGAACGGCCACGATACCCACAGAGGAAAACACCCCGTTAGAACGAGGTTCAACGAACGGCCACGAGTGTCCAAAAAGGCTGTCATAGCTTATCTCTTGCTGATAATTGCCCAAAGCAAGGCCCAGGCCGAAATGACGACCTGCTGGAATACTGATGATGAACCGCGCCTCCGTATCGGTAAACCTGTTGTATAGTCCAGCTTCTTTGAAGCCGTTGCCTCTGTAAAAAATGGTTCCACCCAGACTTCCCAGACCTTGAACCGGCTGGAGATATGTACACGAGGTATACAAGAGACCCTGATAAGACGCAATCGAAAAAGCCGTCACCGGGCGATTCCATCGTGCCGGCAATGCCGGGTTAGCAATGTGGGAAAACGCATCATCTGCCACCGCGGCATGATCACCTCCCAGACCCAGTGTCCGGGCCGAGAAGGAAACATCTTCATACGCCAATAAGCTCCCTGCCATTAAAAGCAACACACCGATACGCTTTATCATTTAAATCCTCCACGGTATTATTTATCTCAAGGATATTCAACCACAGGGAAAAGTCAAACCAGTTAACGAGTAGAACGTTACACTACGGGGAATATCAGAAGGCCTTGACAAATCTCCATTTTTAACTAGAATCATTCTATCTAAAGAAACATTCACAAAACCTCATGGAGGAGGAAGCGTGAACGCAGTCCTTGTCCGTAGAGTTTCAGGAAGAGAGGGGAGAGTGGAAATAATTGGTGTGATTTTTCTGTTGCTGGGATTGGTATGGTCCGCTCATGGTTTTACCATATACCCATCAGGACACCTTGCTACCTCGGTTCGCCTTAATGAATCCTACGTTGACTTCGGTTATTATGCCCTGCACGCAGAAGGGCTTATAGAGCTTGCTCCCCAGGCACATGCTGGACTTGGCGCAGATTATCTTCCCGGAGAACCAATCTCTCCCATAGCGTGGATAGACTATGCTTTTATTGAGGCATTCCGCATTCAGGTTGGGCGATTCCCCGTACCGTTTGGCGTTTTTAACGAACTCACCAATCCCACCAACAACGCACTGGTAAGCGTACCCGAGATTTGTACCGACGCTATTCCCTCACCGTGGTACGACTGGGGCGCAAAATTCCAGTGGATGCAAAACGTCAATGATTGGGAGACCTTCAGCTTTTCGGCTTATGTATGCAACGGATTAGGTGACGGTAATGACATACGTGACAGCCGTCAGCTCGGCGATAATAATAACTCAAACGCTTTCGGATCGCGTATCGCACTAATCTCTTCACGCCTGGGTGAGTTTGGAGTCTCGGGATATTTTGGCGCGCGGGACACTGAGAGTCTTCACAACCTCGGGCTGGTAGGATTGGATGCCCAATCACAGATAGCCATTGTGGAATTGCGTGGAGAATACGTGGCCGGTTTTCTATCCTTTGACGAAGGAGCATTTCAGGCCATTGGCGACGCACTCGATTATCTTACGGATACCCCGGACGCGCCGTACACCAGTTGGACGTGCGGAGCATACCTGCAGGCTGCCTTCAACATCTCCCAGTACGCCATACCTGCTATACGCTTGGATATCATAGGCTACGAGGATATCACTAACGGGGAGCGGATATCCAAACGCCGATTGGGATTGGGATTTGCCGCCTACCCCGTTAAACCCCTTGTGCTCAAGTTTGAGTTTGGAATACTGGAAGACAGGCATGAAAACACACTGCTTCTTGAACCGCTACACCTGCAGCTTGGCGTTAGCATCTAGCCTTCTGCTTTTTGCGTTACCCCGGGTAGTACACGCCAAAACCAGGGTACAGGTAGAAGATTTCCGCCTGAGCGGCTCGATGGATATAATAATTACAGCCGGTGAAATGACCCAGCTGTTGTGGCGTAATATAGATGCAAGGGACCGCCTTGAAATATATTTCAGCAATACAACACTTCCCCAGGACTCTTTTGCATTCCTGGTAAGTGGAAGCTGTAAAATAGAAGATGACAATTTCTTCCGCCTGAACTGGACCGTATCGCGAGCGTCGGGATCAGGACAGTGGGAGTTTAGCTTCGAAGGCAAGGGACTGGCGGCAACCCGTGCAGCGCTTTTTTCTTCACTTGATTCTCTCCTCGCGCCGCTCAACATTACCACCGAGCCTGATTCCGCCGGTATCGTGGTCAATAATATCTACCTGGGATATTCCCCTCTGCAAATTGCATACTTCCCTATAGGACAACATCACATAAAGACTACAACGTTCACCGGGCTTACCACCGAAGACTCGTTTCTCCTCACCCGTGATACAACTACTTTTCACTTCACCCTGAGCGAAGACGAGGAATTTGCATACCTGAAGCTCCTCACACCACCGGTATGCCATTTATACGTAGGGGGGATTCGTCTCAACCCCGATAAAAACAACACCTTTGTCTTTGAACCCGGGGAGCGGGAGATACGCCTTGTCAGCCCGCAATACGGAACTCGATACGTTACTTTCGATTTTGTTGCCGGCGACACCCTTGAGGTAAGCTTTTTTAACCACAGGCCTGGATGGTGAAAATGCGTCGTTTAACCGGCCTGGCCGTGGTCTTTTCGCTGCTTGCAGGCGTCACCGGAATCTACGGGGACAATCTGGAAGACGCCAACGAGTACTTCCTTACCGGGCAGTACAGTAAGGCAATAACCTATTATGGACGAGCCCTGGCGACCGCTTCAGATAAAGCCCAGATATATTACAATCTCGGTGTATGCCACGAAAAGGTGGGTAATATTGATCTGGCCATTTCTAACTATCGTAGAGCCGGAAACATCAAGGATGCATCTGCAGCGGCTGCCCGTCTTGAAAAACAAAAAAACGATCGCAAGATACGCAGGCTGAAACAGGAAGCCCGGCAGGCCTACGACGCCATGAACTACGGGGTGGCTCGAAGCAAGGCTGAAGAAATACTCAAGCTGGATTCGGGAAATTCCTGGGCCCGGAGTTTTCTTAACGCCCTCGAGGAAGAGGTAATCCAGCCGGTCGAGGCGGATACGACCGCGCTCGCCTCGCCTGGAACCACGGCCGTGACGCAGATTGACACTATGACTCAGCCCGACACTGCCGTTGTCGAACCGCAACCTCACCCCCAGTCCATTCCTCTGCTGTATATAATCATAGGCATAGGGACGCTAGCACTTACGGGAACGGCGGCGTTTTTCATCGGCAGAATCAGCATGAAGGGAAAAACAGTTGAGCGCGCCCTGCGTACCCTCGTGCGTCTGCTGCCGGCAGGAATGCTTTCGGTACGAGACGAGGATAAGCTCTCTTTGCTGTTTTTCGAAAAAGGCAAGGTCATCAAAGCCATAGTTGAAGAGGCCGATGGAATAAAAATCGGAGGGCGCGGCGTGGCAGAAAAGATGCTGGGGCCTTCGTGTCCGTTCGATGACAAGGGAGACGGTCCGTGGAGCAGATTCGCTGAACTCATACTCGAAGTCTATCACCGCGCCAGGGAGGAAAAACAAGACCTCCCCAAAGCTCCTAAGAAGAGCAAGCGTAAACGGAGTAAGACGTGAACTATCGCAGCGTACTGCTCGTGCACAAGAACAGCGAACCCATTACTAAACTCAGTCATACCCTGGAGAACGTAGGTCATCAGGTAAACGTGGCTTCATGTTCCGCCGACGCTTTACTGGTTTTAAGAAACGAACGACCCGATGCAATCATCGCCAGCGATGACCTGAGGAATCCGGACGTATCTGAGTTCTGTCGTGAAATCAAGAAGCTCCCTGCACTAAACGGGGTGCGGGTGATGGTTATCGCCAAACAGAAATCGCCCGGAAAGCGAAAAAAACTCCTCGAGAACGGCGCTGACGATTACGTGTCGGAACCATTCACCCTGCCCGCCCTTCTTGAACGTGTAAACGCCCTGTTTTTTAAAGACCCTCAGGCTTCTTCGGATGCTTACCATATCGAGCTTTCCGGTTCCATAACACAATCGGGACTGGTGGATATTCTTCAACTCCTGGAGTTCAGTGCCAAAAGCGGTCTACTGACAATAACCAGCGGCATACAACACGGCACCATGGCCTTCAGCAATGGACGCCTGATCTCCGCGCGCATGAGCGAGAAACGCAACGAACCCGCCGTGTACGAAATGCTCTCGTGGGAAGAGGGGGAATTCGAGTTCCAGGCTCAGGAAATGCCAAACTCAACCAACGGTGGAATTGCGTCTATTTCCTCGCTGGTTCTGGAATGGGCTCGCACCAAGGACGAAAGTCTTGCCGCTTCTGCAATTTCGCCCCCCGTTCAGCAGGAGGAGGAACAGAAGCCTGTATCTCAAAACTGGGCGTCAGAGCTTAACGCCTGGTTGGGCTATCTCCGCGACCAATAACCTGACACCTCGTACGATTGAAAGCATCGTGCGCCCCAACCTATTTGACTAAAATCACCTTCTGTGTACCGAGTGACGATTTAGCCTCAACCCTGATGAAGTACACTACGACTTCCATCGGAAGTCGTTAAGAAGTTTTCGCTTGCTTTATATTTCCGGGTACGAAAACTTCACCTGACCAACACTACTTTTCGTGCGATAAAATTACTAGCTTGCGGTACAATAAAATAGACGCCAGTAGGTTGGCCCTGCCCCCATAAGATAACTCTTGACGGCTCAGGGGCGTGCAACTCGTCCACCCTGCGACCGGTGGCGTCGAATACTGATGCGTGGAATCCTTCCGGGTGGTTGGAGTACTTGAGCACTATTTCACGGCCAACCGTGTTAAGAACCTGCCAATCGAGAGGCAAGGATGCTTCTGTTTCTTCAGAAATAGCCGAGGTCCCTATATTTGCAACAGGATAAAAGTCCGAGCCTTGCCTGTCGTAACAACTGCCGACGGTCGCTACGTTTCTGGTGGAGGTAACGTGGTATATTGCGTGCGCCGAGGCATCGTCTTCAGGACAAGTATAGCGATAGTATTCTCCCTTGTGGAGAGTTCCTTCCCAGATTGTAGTCTCCTCGCCTCCACTACGAGGAATCCTGGTTACCGTGACCTCGGTAGTGTCTAGAAAAGCTATGACATGCAGCCTTGATGTGTATCCTCCACTAACGGATTGCTCAATGGGAATAAAAAAATCCGTTCCTAAACCCAGTCCATCGCGATCAATACCCCTAGTTAAGTAGAAAGCAATGGAACCTCCGCCCCAACTTGCCCATGGTGTCTGTGAAACGGAGATATCTTTATCTGCATGAATGTAGATTGCCCTGTTCTGAGGCATGGCCATCCCTTTTATCTCTCCTCGATTCCGGCACAAAACTGACCATATTGTATCGGCAGGGTTGCCAAGAGTAGTTATGGTAACGGTAGTATTATCTTCCCAGGGGATAATGTTTAAATCCTGAGAAGCAGAGGTCCGGCTATGTACATACGTCATGAAGTCTTGCCCGGTAAAGGTGCCGTTGAACGCTGGAGCATAGGTATCCACAACACCACTAAAAGTGCCTGCAGATACCGGCCTGGATGCCTCAAC
The DNA here is from genome assembly GCA_030592225.1 of Candidatus Stahliibacteriota bacterium. Classification (GTDB taxonomy): domain Bacteria; phylum Hydrothermota; class Tepidihabitantia; order B3-TA06; family B3-TA06; genus B3-TA06. The sequence continues at coordinate 7,511 of JAUVJT010000041.1, forward strand.
CGAGAATACGATTGGAGTTACGTAAGGGGAGTCCTTCACGTAGTATTTTGCGCTGTCCAGATCACCTTCCCAGATGATATCCTTGGTATCCACGTCACGAATCACAACATGAGTATTATCATAATAGGAAAAAACCACTATAAGATTCTGACTGTATGAGTAGTTTGTAGGGCCTACCGACAGAAGCTTGGTGCCTTTCGGACGATTGTATTGATCTACCGCATACCAGCAACCTAAACCTTCAGTAAACGGATCACCACTCAGTACCGAAGAACCTTTGGGGATATCCACCTTGTACACTCCTTGCGACAGGCCGGTAATCAATTCGTAATCATCTTCCATCATAGTTCCCGACCACACCAGGCCACCCTGAGCGTCATACATCTTGCAGTCGTTATCGTCAGCGTAGGAAAAGATCACGATATCACCGTAGGAGTAGACGTAGGTTACGAACGAGTCCTCGGGCGCTGCCGGGGGAAACTCGAATCGGCCTACCATGTGGGTGGGTTCGTATGATTGAACGGCTGTGTTCCAGGATTTATCCCACGTGACGTAATCCTGTGTTGCGGTGCTTGCAAGCAGAGTTACCGGTACGATAATTGCAATCGCGGCAACCCATAACCTTTTTTTGTTCATTGATTCCTCCTCCAGGCTGGTTAAAACTCGACTTCTCCTTCGAGCCCTTTTAAGCCTGTTTTGTTAATATAACATCCAAAGCAAAGGATGTCAAGTTCCCACCCTATTCTCTTTTTTATCTTGGGAATAAGTTAATCCGGACTCGCCTTTTCATACAACTATTATAGGGGTTATTGCATCTCCGTCAAGGTGTAGAAAGCTTGACAATGCCCCAGATTTAATTTATAGTTATTCTAAATAAGCGTCAAAGCATGGAGGCATACGTGAGAAATAATTGTGGTTGTAAAAAACCCAAGGGGTTATTCCCAGTCGCAGTATTAGCGATAATGCTGTTGGCAATCACCGCGAATGCGCAAATCTGGGGTTCCGATATAAGATTGACGATCGATCCAAATGAATCCTATACTGCTTCACAATCTATTGCGGTGTCGGCTGATACCGTACACGTGGTTTGGTCCGATGACCGCGACGGCAGCCAGTTTAAGCTGTTTTACAAGCGATCAACCGACAACGGCGAGGTCTGGAATGATGACGCCTTGCTTGTCGACGTTGCCGGGGTTGATTTTCCTGCGGTGGCGGTAGCCGGTAGTAATGTTCACGTGGTTTGGTCCGATGACCACTATGGCAACACAGAGATTTCCTACATCAGGTCTACAGACAACGGAACGACCTGGGGTACAGACGTAAGATTGACCAGCGACGACTCGGCGTCTGCAGAACCAAGGATTGCGGTTAATGACATCAATCTCCACTTGATATGGAGTGATACCCGGGACACTAATCCAGAAATCTATTACAAACGTTCGACCAACAACGGCACCAACTGGGATGTGGACCGTAGAGGTACTGTATCGGATAGTCAATGCGTCCAGCCGGCAATCGCGGTTTCCGGAGATACTGTTCACATTGTCTGGACTGATGATCGCGACGGCAACCCCGAGATATACTACACCCGCTCCACCAATAACGGCGAAACCTGGGGAGGTGACGTAAGGCTCACAACAAACGACAGTATCTCTTCCTTACCCGCAATCACGGTCATTGGAAGTATCGTACACGTTGCCTGGGAAGACAAACGCGACGGCGAACTCGAACTGTACTGCAAGCGTTCGATTGATAACGGGGCGACTTGGGGTCTCGACACCCGACTTACCGATGATGAATTCATCACCGCCGGCAACCTTGAACCCTCGATTGCCGCGGCCGGAGAGGACGTACACATAGTGTGGAACGACTTCCTCGACGGAAATCCCGAGATTTACTACATACGCTCCATCAATAACGGCTCCGCCTGGGAAGATCAAATCAGACTTACCGACGACACCGATGATTCGTACTCACCGTCAATCGCGGTATGGGATTACGACATTCACGTTTTATGGACAGACGAGCGCGACGGCAATCCTGAGATATACTACAAGCACGGACTCAGCGGCGACCTGCAGCCGGACAACCATATCAAGAACGATTATGAGACGATCTACATCGGCGACGGCATCTACAATAATGACGGCACTAACCAGGTTGAAGAGCAGCCCGTACAGCCCGGAGACACCGCGATATATCACATCAGGATCGAAAACGACGGCGACATCCCCGAAGAGATCATGCTTGGAGGTACAGTAGGTATCACCGGGTGGACAGTGATATATTACGATTCGCTGGCGGGCGGTACCGACATAACCCCGTTGATCGAGTATTATATCTGGTCTACCGGGGAACTGGAACCGGATAGCTTTGTTGAAATCCGCGTCGAGGTAATACCCGATTTCACCATACCGGAAGATTCCTCATTCGGGATTCTGGTTATCTCTTCTTCTACTTATGACGTCACCCGCATTGACGCGGTGCAAGCTTTGACTACCGCAACCGAGAACCCCGGGGTAGATGAGAACTTCCCGACGCCTGTTGATTACAGTCTCACCGTTCAGCCAGGTTCGCGTCCGGTTATCGAGTTCAGCCTGCCGAAGACAGAGATGGTCTGCCTGACCATTGCCGATATCTCGGGCCGGGTCGTTAAAACTCTAACGGCGCGGGAGACACTAGCCGGTTATCACCAGGTTAGCTGGGACGCGCTCGATGACTATGGAGTAAGGATTCCCACCGGGGTTTACTTCTGCCAGCTAAGGACTGCTAATCGAACCCTTGCCCGCAAGTTCATTTTGGTGCAATAACCCGAATCAATCGTTAAAAACAGGGGCTGGTTTTTGTGCCGGCCCCTACGTCTTTTTTATGTCATTGCGAGGAGCACAAGCGAGAAAGCAATGGCCCGGTATGAGATTGTTCCGTAGCCGTCAGCCTACGGAGCTTCGCGCAATAGTAATAATGCCCTTGATATGTCTTGATATGTATAGAGGCGACCTGAAGGTCAGCCCCTACTTTTTGTCTTTGCGAGCGGCTGAAAGCTGCGAAGCAATCTCAAGTGTGCAGATATCACGAGATTGCTTCGTCGCTGCGCTCCTCGTAATGACCTGTGGTCAGTTCTTGATATGTATCGCCCTTTTGCGAACGTTCTCCGCTGCCTCCATCACCGCTTCCAGCAAGGTGGGATGAGGGTGAACGGCGGAGCCGATGGATTCAATCGAGGCCGCCAGTTCGAGACCAAGCAGACCCTCGCCTATCATGAGGTCGGCGCCGGTGCCGAGTATATGCATGCCCAGAAGCCTGCCTGAGCCGCGCTCAGCGATTATTTTTACGAACCCGTCGCGTTCACCCAGGGTGGCGGCACGGCCCAGAGCGGAGTACGGGAAGCGGCCTATCTCTACTTCCAGACCTGCGTCGAGGGCTTGCCGTTCAGACAATCCGACTGCGGCCACATTGGGGATGGTGTAGATACAGGCAGGCATGGCCGCCGGATGATAGATAGTGCCTTCTCCGGCGATGACTTCGGCGACCACCACTCCCTGACGGGTGGCGCGATGGGCAAGCAGGGGAGGGCCGGTAACGTCACCGATGGCGTAGATGCCGGGGACAGAGGTCTCCAGTTTTTCACTAACCTTGATGAAACCCCTCTCGTCGGTTTCGACGTTGACAGAGGGATCCCATAGATTATCGGTAACCGGCCTGCGGCCCACGCCTAGGAGAAGCTTGTCAACCTCTTTTTCTATGGTTTTACCCTCGGTCTCGATTACCACCCTCAGGCTGGTGTAGCCGCGCTCGACCTCGCTGACTTTGGACGAAAGGTGCAGGTCAATTCCCTGTTTCTTAACCAGCTTTGCCAGGTTATCTGCGACCTCGGCGTCCAGTCCGGGTGAGACCTGATCGGCAATTTCCACCAGCGTGACCTGGGTGCCGAACGCGTTGTACACGGTTGCCATCTCAAGGCCGGTCGCACCGGCGCCAATAATCACCATGGACGAAGGGATATGCTTAAAGAACAGGGCTTGCTCCGCGTAGAATATACGCTCGTCGTCCGGTTCGATATCGGGCAGGGAAACGGGCGCCGAACCCGTGGCGATGATTACGGCGTCGGTCTGGAAATCCTGAAGCGCCTCACCCTTTACCTGAACGCAATTCGCCGAGAGCACCTTTGCCTCACCTGCCAGAAGCTGTACACCGTTGGTCTTGAACAGGTACTCTACCCCTTTGACCAGTCTGGTTATCACCGAGTCCTTCCACTGCTGCAGCTTTGCAAACTCGATTCCGGTGTTGCCCACCCCCAGGCCGATGCGCTGGAAAAACCCCAGCGACGCTCGCAGCTCCGCGGCATGGCACAACGCCTTGGTGGGAATGCACCCCTGGTTCAAGCAGACCCCTCCTACCGCCGCCTTCTCGACCACGAGCACCTTTTTTCCGAGCTGGGCAAGCCTTATTGCCGCAGGGTATCCTCCCGGCCCCGCACCGATGACCACCACGTCGTACTTCATGTCAAAACTCCTCTGTTGAATTCCCATAATTACTATAGACTTTCTCTTTTCTATCTGATTCTATTGCGAGGTTCGCTGATGTCAAGG
>JAUVJT010000201.1 GCA_030592225.1 Candidatus Stahliibacteriota bacterium
CAAGGAAGTTGAGTTCAAGAAACTTTCCGGAGAAGCCAAAAAAAGCGGCTTTAACATAAAACGAGGCCCCACCGGACTGTTTCCCGTTGCCCTGAAAGAAGACGGTTCCACGCTTGAGCAGGAGGAGTTTGAGGCCCTGTCCGACGAGAAGAAGCAAAAGATTCAGAAAGCGGGGCAGAAACTTACCCAGATAATGGAGCAAATCCTGGCCGACGTGCGCCGCATTGAAACCGAGCAGATTGAAGCGCTGACCGACTACGACCGCAAGGTAGGCTACTACACGCTGGGTCTGCTGCTCGACTCCCTGATTGAGGAGCACAAGGACGAGGCGCTCATAAGCAAGTACTTCAACTGGGTAAAACGCGACATCGTGCGCCACATTGATCTTTTCAAAAAGACCGAGGATCCCGAGCAGATAGCTCACCTGCGCGCCCTGCTGGAACGCTACAGGGTAAACGTGTTCGTGGATAACTCCGACATCGAAGGCACGCCGGTAATCTACGAGGACAACCCCACCTATTACAACCTGTTCGGCGCCATTGAGTACCGCAACGTGAACGGCAACATGGTTACCGATTTTTCCAAGATAAAGCCCGGCGCGGTGCACAAAGCCAACGGCGGTTACCTGATTTTGCAGGCGCGCGAACTTCTGGCCGAGCCTTTCGCCTGGGACGCACTCAAACGCACCCTGCGCTCCAACCAGGCCAAGGTGGAGAACATCTCCGAAAAGGTACGCGGAGCGGTTATCGAAACGCTGAAACCAACCCCCATGCCGGTGGACTTCAAGGTAATACTGATAGGTTCACCCCGCATATACGGTCTGCTGCACGAACTGGACGAGGACTTTCAGCGGCTGTTTAAGGTTCGTGCCGACTTTGACGTGGACATGCCGCGCAATGCCGAGAACGAACTGGCGTATGCCCGATTCATCGCGGCGCGCTGCAAGTTTGACGGCCTGCGTCCCTTTGCCGCCGACGCGGCGGCGAGGATCGTCGAGCACGGCTCGCGCCTGGCCGACGACCAGGATCGCCTGTCCACCCGGTTCTCCGAGATTGCCGACCTGGCTTCGGAAGCGAGCTTTTGGGCAATGGACGCCGCATCGCCGGTGGTGCGCGCCGAGCACGTCTCCAAGACACTGGAAGAGAAAGTCTACCGCAGCTGCATGATTGAGGAACGTCTGCAGGATTTGATGCTGCAAGGCGTACTGCTGATTGACGTGGAAGGCGAAAAGGTGGGTCAGTTGAACGGCCTTACCGTGTTGACCCTGGGCGACTACTCGTTCGGCAAGCCGGTCAAGATAACCTCGAGAACCTGGCTTGGCAAAAAAGGGGTGCTGCAGGTGGAGCGCGAAACCCGCATGAGCGGGCCTATCCACAACAAGGGCGTACTGATCATTACGGGATTCCTGGGCGGCAAGTTTGCAGATAAGTATCCCCTGCCCCTTTCGGCAAGCATTACCTTTGAGCAGTTGTACTCCGAGGTGGAAGGCGACTCCGCGTCCTCGACCGAGCTTTACGCGCTGCTTTCAAGCCTGTCCAACGTTCCACTCTCGCAGGCGATTGCGGTAACCGGATCGGTGAACCAGTATGGCGTCATCCAGCCCATAGGCGGAGCCAACGAGAAGATTGAAGGCTACTTTCACCTGTGCAAGGCCAAAGGGCTGACAGGCAAACAGGGCGTGATGATCCCCAAATCCAACCTGCCCAACCTGATGCTGCGCTCCGACGTGCGCGACGCGGTTAAAGCGGGCAAGTTTCACATCTACGCGGCATCCACCATCGAGGAAGGCATCGAGATACTCTCCGGCATTTCTGCCGAGGCGGTGTTCAAAAAAGTGCGCACCCGCCTGACCCGAATGCACTCCTCGCTGAAAGACAAAAAGTAGTACGATTCAAGATTTAAGGGGAAGCTTCGGCTTCGTGGGTTCAATAATGAAGTGCAACACCTTGGAAAGCGGGAGGGATTTCGTTATCCTAAGGATGTATGCACAAGGAATACCAATAGATGATCTGGAAGATTGGATTGGCCAAGGGTACCCTTAGTAGTTAAAAACTAAAGCTTCCCCCTGGGGAACTCATTTTCTTCAGGGGGAGTTTTTTCAAAAGGATGTGGAGAAATGTATCCGACTATATTATTTATCAAGTTTCTACTTATTATTTTAACAACCACACAAGTAGAATCTCATCCAGATGAGTTTCACCTTCTTAAAAGAGGTGAAACTACACTTTATAGACCCAGTTGGGTCGCTGAACCATATTCAAAGAGCTTCAAATATCACCCCTTTTTTTGCCGGGCGTCTACTGGTGAAATCCTTATGGTGGAAATCGGGGACGACAAAAAAGGGATGGCTTACTTCTTCACATCCGAGGGAAAACTACGTAAGAAGTTTACCTTGAAAGCCTGTTGTGGATTAGCAGCAACAGGAAAACCAGGCTCTCTTAACGGGATATTCAAAGTGTTTCTTGCCACGGATAAGGAATTCGGAACCGAGGATATCACTCATCGGTTAAGTCTCTGGGATCTTGATGGGAACCTGACCTTTAGCATGATTCTTCCCTCCTATCATTTGGAACGTTACCACTATTTTTGGTTTCCCGTGTTTGATCGCAAGATTTTAGTTGCTGGGCTGGTTTATATGCCTTTAGACTCAAACTTAAATGGATCGGTTCAAATACTCAAGCTCAATTATGAAGACAGCACTGTTCAACCTCAATTGTATCCCCTACGTGAGGACGCCGATTCTCTGTTTTTATCCAAAACTGCAAAGAAATTTTTAGCGCCTCACGTTTCTATATTATCCAACGGCAAAATCGTTTATGCCCATAATCTTTTCCCTGATGTATACCTGGTTTCAGATGACGGAACCATATTAATTGAGAGTTCAGTGCCTCCACATTATCGTTCATTTCTGGATGCAGAAAGCCTGACAGCCGACATGCCACGCATCATAAGTCACCCCACAGGCCGCACGAGCATGAGCGATGAAATGGAACAGTGGGTTTCAACCTGGACTCATTCTTACCCGGTGTATGAATACTCTGGCAACAGGTTATTGGTTCCGCGTATCTTTTACCCTACAGTTAATCTGGATATTTACTCCTATTCAGATACTAACATTACTTATCACGGATACGCTTCCACGGAAAAGGAGTTCTTGTTTGCAGATTCCTCCGGCGTATATCTTTTGGAAGAAAAAGATTCGACTCGTGTTGTGGTGGGTGTATATTCGGTAGAAACATCAAAGATTATGGAGGGAATAAGCCGGGTCGAAACCCCCCCGACACTTGAAGAATTCTTGGATATTAAGAAGCCCCCCCCTGATCCTTCCGATAACTGCCAAAAGTGTTCCCGCAAGAAATACCGAGGGCGTGCAAAGAACATACGAAAGGCCAAATTCCTCTCCCCGGACAGTATCGAATACCAACTACTGGACTCTTTGGCCTCCGATAAAGATCATCTGATACTGTTTGTTGGAAGTCTTGGGTATAAACCAACCTTCGGAGTAGCGGCTGCAAAGTATTATTTGAAAGAAATATCTGATCACGAATTCGTCATTGTGTTTACCCATTCTTATCCAGAAGAACTTAAAGAATCGGCTAAATTAATTCGAATGCAAACGGACTACAGAATTCTAACCAATATCGATGAGGAACGGTTGAAACCTCTGTTGAAAACCTCAATGAGTATTCTCTTTGTATCGAAAGACGGAACTATCACAGCAAGTGCGGATTATCCTCGTTTTGAGGTTAAACCTCGATAGTAATCATAACCCATTCTAGGAGGATGACGTAAATAGAGCAAGATGGTTAAGATTC
>JAUVJT010000132.1 GCA_030592225.1 Candidatus Stahliibacteriota bacterium
GGATTTTTTTATGGTCTGAGGGGTGATGTTGTGTTCTTCGTTGTAGGCGGTTTGTTTTTTGCGGCGGCGGTTACACTCGTTCATGGTTGCCTGAATGGACAGCGTCTTTTTGTCGGCGTAAAAGATAACCAGACCGTTGACGTTGCGCGCGGCCCGGCCTGAGGTTTGGATAAGCGACCGGGTATCGCGCAAGAATCCTTCTTTGTCCGCGTCTAATATAGCTACCAGCGATACCTCGGGCAAGTCCAAACCCTCCCTCAGGAGATTGATGCCCACCAGTACGTCGAACTCGCCCAGGCGCAACCCTCTCAGTATCTCCACTCTCTCGATGGCGTTGACCTCGGAGTGCAGGTATTTTACCCGAATGCCCATCTCGGCAAGGTAGGTGGCAAGGTCTTCAGCCATCCTTTTGGTCAGTGTGGTAATCAGGGTACGCTCCTTTCTATCGGTACGCAGGCGTATCTCCTCGATAAGGTCGTCAACCTGGTTGGCGGTGGGGCGTATATCTATGGGAGGATCGACCAGCCCGGTGGGACGCACCACCAGTTCCACAATCCTGTCCCTGGAGTTTACCAGTTCGTACTCGCCGGGCGTTGCCGAGGTGTAAATGCGCTGCCCGAGGAGTTTCTCGAACTCGGCGAATTTCAGGGGGCGGTTATCCAATGCCGAAGGCAGGCGAAAGCCGTGTGTGATGAGATTTTCTTTGCGGAAGCGATCTCCTTTGTACATGCCGTCCACTTGCGGCACCCCGACGTGCGACTCGTCCATGACGGTCAGGAAATCCTTGTGAAAGTAATCCAGAAGGCACCAGGGACGCGAACCGGGCTGTCTGCCGGACAGGTGTCTGGAGTAGTTTTCTATCCCCGGGCAGTAGCCTACTTCGCGCAGCATTTCCAAATCATATTTCGTCCGGGTTTTTAACCTCTGCGCTTCCAGCAGCTTGCCTTCTTTCTCAAATTCCGCCACCCGTTCCACCATCTCTTCATGAATTGCCGCCAGAGCGTTCTTTACGGTAGTTTCGGAAACCTGGAAGTGGCGGGCGGGGAATATCATTACACTCTTCGGTTCATCGGTTACCTTACCCGAAACCGGATTGAATCTTTTAAGACAGGCAATCTCGTCGCCAAAGAACTCGATCCGAAGAGCGATTTCCTCATGCGCCGGCCAGATTTCCACCACGTCGCCTTTGACCCGGAAGGATGAACGCTTCTATTCGTAATCGTTGCGCGAGTATTGCTCCGAGACGAGAGCGGCCAGCAGGTCATCCCGGTCCTGTTCATCGCCCATTGTTATCGTCTTTACCCTGTCGGCAAATTCGGCAGGCTCTCCGATGTTGTAAATGCAGGATACCGAGGCCACGATGATTACGTCACGGCGTTCCAACAGCGAGGCGGTCGTCTTTAACCTCAATCGCTGAATCTCTTCGTTGATGTCGGCTTCCTTCTCGATGTAAAGGTCATAGGCTGGTACGTAGGCCTCGGGCTGGTAGTAGTCGTAATACGAGATGAAGAACTCCACCGCGTTGTGGGGAAAGAACTGCTTGTACTCGCCGAAAAGCTGGGCGGCCAGGGTTTTGTTGGGACTCATCACCAGGGTGGGGCGCTGTACCTCTTGGATTACGTTGGCCATCACGAAGGTCTTGCCCGAGCCGGTTACCCCCAGAAGTGTCTGATGCCGCTCATCTTTGTTGATGCCATCCACCAGGTTACGTATGGCCTGGGGCTGGTCACCGGATGGTTTCATATCGCTTACAAGCTTGAAGTCCATGAGATTATCCCTTGAGTAACTTAAGGGTAGTTTTCCTATCCAGACCAGCCGCTCGCAGGATTGCTTGAGTTGTTCCTTTTGGAAGATCGCGTCGATGATATGGAACAACTATCCTTAGACCCTTTTGAGCATGGTAGAGGATTACGTGACTTCCGGTGCGATGATCCTCTTTGAATCCGGCACGTTTAAGTAACTTAAGGATGTCGTTTGACGAAAGGGAGGGGAGTTTAGGCATTGGTTAGATGGATTTCTCCCACAAGACTGTCAGCGTCGTCTCGAATATCCTCGCCGTGTTTCCGCAGACTCTCCAAGTATCCCTGGATGGCATCTTCGGCCATCTTTTTGGCTTCCTCAAGCGTTGCACCATAGGTAATGCATCCCGGCAGAGAGGGCACAAACACCGTGTATCCCCCTTCTGGCTCCGGCCTGAAGACGACGGTGAAGTTGAAGTTACGAAATTCCATACGGTCAGTATAATAGCAGGGAGGGATTAGTCAAGGTGATTCCTGGAAGGGTGAATAACCACAGAGGCCACAGAGAACAGGGCCTGCCCCTTGAACGCTTTGCGTTCATAGGGTACAGAGCGAAAATCAATCCTCGAAGACAAAATATGTATCTGTATGGCTTGACTAAATCAAGTTTTCTTTCTGATCTGCGTAAACCTGCGTCATCTGAACTTAATCGACAAACTCATAGGGAGAGGAGAAGGATTACTTCCTTCTCCCTGTGGGAGAAGGGTTGGGGATGAGGGAGTAAACAGGGCGAGGCATACCCTATGAGCGCTCCAAGCGCTCAAGGGGCAGGCTCTACCTCGCCCCTACGAGATTCCTTGGCATTTATTCTGTTTGGATTGCGACAACTGCGTTGTCGCAATATCGCAATGACATGGTCATTGTACTCCATAACAAAGTCCCAGGGGAGAGGAAGTTGACCTGGAGCGTTATTCGGCTAAAATAGCGCGATGAGTGGTTTGCAGTCCTATGAAGATGCGGTCAAGGATAATGTGAGAAGGGCGCTTGCCGAGGATATAGGTATCGGCGACGTCACAACCCTTGCAACTGTTCCTGCAGGGCTGGGAGCGGAAGCTATCCTGTTATGCAAGGAAGAGGGTGTGATTGCAGGCGTTGAGGTAGTCAGGGAGGTTTTTGCCCAGGTGGATAAGCGGATAGAGGTGGTGTTTTTCTTCAACAATGGAGAAAGGATACGTCCCGGTGATGAGGCGGCCAAAATCTCCGGGCCGGCAAGAGGGATTCTGGTTGCCGAACGAACCGCACTCAACTTCCTGCAGCATCTTTCCGGCATCGCTACACTTACATTCCGTTTTGTGGCTGCGGTGGACGGTACCCATGCCAGGATACTTGATACCCGTAAGACCACCCCCGGGTTGCGGGCGCTTGAGAAGGCGGCGGTTAAATGCGGCTGGGGCGAGAATCATCGTATGGGTCTTTACGATATGGTGCTGATAAAGGATAATCATATCGCGGCCTGCGGATCGCTGCACGAAGCGGTTAAAATCGCGGGTCAGCCCCATGGTGACCTCAAGATAGAGGTGGAGTGCAATACCCTTGCCCTGCTCAAGGAGGCTCTCGGCATCGACGGCATTGACCGCATAATGCTCGATAACATGTCTCTGGATGTGATGCGCGAGGCGGTGAAGCTGGTCGGCGGCAAGGTGGAGCTTGAGGCCTCGGGCGGAGTGAACCTTGAGACCGTCCGTGACATTGCCCTTACCGGTGTTGACTTCATCTCAGTGGGAGCGTTGACTCACTCGGTCAAGGCTCTGGATATATCTCTGGATATAACCTCTATCGTTTAACCCGCTTTCTTTCCTTTCTGTCCAGCCTTTCTGAGTAGAATGATCCCGCATAGCGTTCATCACGAATCATCGGCTCGTCTGTTTTTGGGTTTAGAGTCGAAATCCAGGCTGACAAAGCCGCATCTGATCAGGATACCTTAATATCATGCGGGCTGGGTGTATTAATCGTGCTCTTCGTTTTCTTCCTCAAGAGTCATTACGAAAACAACCTCGGCGTCGCGCTGGGTGCGGATGGATGGCTTAAAGCGCCATTGCATCATGGCTCTCTCCAGTTCGCCGTCCCAGGCGGTTTTCCCGGTCGATTTCACGACGCTGACGTCGTTGATCAATCCGTTGTCGCCCACCGCGATAATGAAACGCGCACTGGCAAAGGTTACTTGCTTTTCTCTCATTCTCCCGGCGAGATCGGGAAGGAGGTGAGACTGCAGGTCATTAAATCCAACGTCACCGGTAAAAGTGAAGGTTATTCCTAAGGGGGTGGTGGTATCAACAGAGTTGTTCGGGTGCGGTTCATCGCTCAGGATTTTATCAACCGAGGTCCAGGCCGCCTGATTGAATGCATCACGGCCCGGGGCTTTGATGATGGATACGGGATCATCCCCTGGTTTTAAGGCAACGTAGCGGAACTCGATGGTGTCCTGACGCAGTGCTTTGGTGGAGGGTTTGAATACCCAGCCGTGCAAAGTGTTGACGATGGTGGTGTCCCATTGCGGTATCCCGCTCGTTTGGAGAAGAACGGGTCGCTCGAATACCACTCCGGAGTGATTTATCGTAAAGGCGGCGACCGCACTGAATGTCTGGGTGGTGTCGGTCTTCATAGCATCGGTTACCCCAGGGTAGAAACGGGAGATGAGGTCAGTGATTCCGGCATCGCCCCGCAAAATGTATCCAGTACCTTGAGCGCCTATGAGTGAAGGAGTAAGATAGGGGGCGCTGTCGACATCGGGTGCGGTGAGCATCAGCAGGATTATTGCAAGCATTGGTAATAATAGAGCTTCTTGCTCCCTCTGTCAAGTGCACAGAGCGTTGACACCTTCCCGGCGCTGGTTAGAATTACTGGTGTTTGCACAAACGAAAAAGAAAAGGCGCTGGATTTGTGAAGATATTAATGACCGCGAGGTACGGGCGCTCGCAGAACGCGAAGGACTCCCTTATCTTGCCGCATTGGTTTTATTCGAACGCGGCTACCGAAACGCAAAATCGGTCTCAAAATTCCTGAATCCCTCATACGACCATCTGCACGATACATCTGAATTGCCGGATATAGAACCTGCGGTTGCGCGTCTGCTCAGGGCAATCCAGAACCAGGAGAGGGTACTGGTACATGGCGATTACGACGTAGACGGCATTACCGGGACGGCGCTTTTGGTCAAGGGGCTTTCCAGGTTCGGCATCAGTACCGAATATTATCTTCCCCACCGGCTGCGCGACGGCTACGGGTTTTCAGCCAGGGCGATACAGGCAGCCCGCGATCGCAAGGTCTCGCTCATCCTCACCGTGGACTGCGGCATCACGTCGGTTGCCGAAGTCCGCATGGCGAAAGAGGCAGGGATTGATGTGATAATCACCGATCATCACGAACCCGGCGAGGAATTACCCCAGGCCGCGGCGGTGATTGATCCCAAAAGGCGGGACTCAACCTATCCTTTTGCCGAACTTGCAGGTGTGGGGGTTGCCTACAAATTACTAGCCGCACTTTCCACCCAGCTCGGCAGATCGCCCGATGAGTTGGGTGAAGACCTCGATCTGGTGGCGCTGGGCACCATAGCCGACGTTGTTCCTCTCGTAGACGAAAACAGGGTTTTTGCCAGGTTCGGGCTGCAGCGAATCCAGCAGACCAATAAGCCGGGCCTGAGCGCCCTTCTTGATATCTCACGCCTTGCCGGGAAAGCGGTAAGCGCCAGCGACGTGGGATTCAGGCTTGCCCCGCGCTTGAATGCATCAGGCAGAATGGCCGAGGCTATGCAGGGTTTAAGGTTGTTAATTACCGAGGATCGCGCTGAAGCGGAAGCTCTGGCGATTGAACTTGATGAGCATAACCGGAACCGGAAGCAGATACAAGAGGTTATCCTTGATCAGGCCATGATTGCAGCCCGGCGTCAAATCAAGGAAAGCGATCCCAGGGTTCTTGTATGCTATCAACCAGGCTGGCACGAGGGGGTAATAGGTATAGTGGCTTCAAGGCTGGTTGAGGAATACTATCGTCCCGCCATCCTGTTTGCCGATAAAAACGGTTCTCTGAAAGGATCTGGCCGCAGCATCCGGGGTTTTAATCTCTATGAAGCGCTTGCCTCCTCAGAGAATCATCTTGTTAGCTTTGGCGGTCACGCGGCCGCGGCCGGGATGGTTGCAGA
>JAUVJT010000223.1 GCA_030592225.1 Candidatus Stahliibacteriota bacterium
AACCGGCGTCTGTCAAAAACAGCCGTTCGTTGGCGGCAGGGGGCGAGTCGAATTTAACAATGAATCGAGTACCGGTTTTGGAATCCTCAGAGGTGCAGAAGCGACATGTGTTATGGGTACGGGTGTTACGGGTGTTACGGGTGTTGATTGTATCCGCAAGAAGCATCAAAAGCTGCGGGTTTTCGTAAGACTCTGGAGACATCCTTGCTGGGAAGGGCCCTTCTACCCCTCCCTGGAGAGCGAGGAGGAGGGTGAGAAGGTTCATGCCGGATACATCTGTACAGCCTTGGCCCAGCGATTTAACGCCTGTATTCGGGCCTGGGGATCTTCGGGCGGGGTGAACGGTCTGCCCCGGCAGTCTATGATGAGGCCGACCTGGCCGCCAGTAACCTCAGCCTCAACGCTTTTGCCCGAACCTTCGCCCAGATCAAAGCCTCGCTCAGGATAGAGCTTGACCGCTGCCTTTTTGCCCGTGTCGAGCGGGAGCGTCAACACTTCACCGAAGTTGACGGATAGCTCTTGCGCCTTACCCTTTTCAGGCTCGAAGGTTATCTTAAGGCATTTTGCACCGGGTTTGGTCTGGCCTTTGGGGGCGATAGCGGTACCTAGCGGAATGAGACAGTCTTTTTCAAATACCTCCTGAGCGGCTTCTTCGTTGACCTCAGTAAGTACGCCGAGATGAGGCATCATGAAGATTGAGTCCACGGCAAGGCGGGTTATTCCCTCGGGCTGGAAGGCGTCAAGCAGCAGCATAGCGGCTTGTGAACGTCGCGGGGAGTGAGAAAGTGCGCCGCCTGATCCTACAATCAGGGACAGCGACATCATATCAACCAGGGTATTACCTGAGGTGGTCTGGGAGAAAGCGTCGGCAATGGAACGCTCCTGCTGTATGCCTTTTAGTCCTACCGCCATGCTCTTATGCTGTTTGAGCGCAAGCCTTAAAGCTTCTCTGGCAACGGCATGCTCCATCTTCAAATCCTGTAGTGAGGCAGGTATGGTGGTAGGGCGAATCATCTTGTTGCGAATGCGGTTGCGCAGGTTGGTAATTTCTACGTTGTAAGGAATCCATCTCAGGATATTTTCGTTGCCCGCTTCCAGCAGGACGTTGGAGATAGAATAGCTCATTCCAAGATTGGCGCTTACTGTGCGGTTGAATATCCGTTCTTCGTGGTCTTCTTCGGTAATTCTATCCACAAATACGCTGAATATGTCTGTGGTTGCGCCGCCTATGTCAACTCCCAGAACGTCTATTTCTTCCCGCTTGCCGATTCTTTCAATGAGTAATCCCACCGCGCCCGGGGTAGGCATGATGGGTACGTCTGTCCAGGCCATCAGTTTCTTGTAGCCTGGTGCGTGCGCCATTACGTGTTCCATGAACAGGTCGTGGATCTTATCGCGAGCAGGCCCGAGGTTTTCTTGTTCCAGAGTCGGTCGGAGATTTTCCACCACGACCAGGTCAGATGCATCCTTCAGTGTATCGAGGATTATCTTCCTGGCGTCTTTATTCCCGGCATAAATAACCGGTAAGCGGTAGGTTGTGCCGAATCGGGGTTTGGGATCGGCTGCATGGATCAACTCAGCCAGCTCGGCAACGTGCGAGATTGTGCCGCCGTCCACCCCTCCTGAAAGCAGTATCATGTCGGGACGCAAGTGCCTGATTCGTTCTATTTTCTGGTGAGGAAGCCTGCCATCGTTGGAGGCTATAACGTCCATTACGATGGCGCCCGCTCCAAGCGCTGCACGCGCCGCGCATTCACCGGTCATGGTAAGAACCACCCCGGCAACCATCATCTGCAGACCGCCGCCGGCAGAAGAGGTGGAGATATAAACATCCACGCCTTCTTTAGGAGATTTGGTCGGTTTGATTACCCTCTCACCTTCAAGAATTTTCTTTCCGGTGAGTTCCTCCACCTCTCTGATGGAATTCAGTACTCCGCGGGTTACGTCCTCAAAAGGGGTTTCTACCGTTGTAGGCGCCTCACCGCGTACCACCAGACGGTATTCATCTCCCCGTTTTTCTATGAGAATCGCCTTGGTGGTAGTTGATCCGCAATCGGTTGCAAGGATCGTTTCTATCTTTTCAGGAATTGATTGTTTGCTTTCTTTTGCCACGCTGTTTTCTCCTTGCTTTCCTTTCTTTTCTAATATCAGCTTCCTTCTTTGCCCACTCCGATTCCAGTTCTTCAATCTTCTGGATAAGCATTTCGAGGTTTGAGCGGTCCTCGAAAAACGCGGTCATCTCGTCATATACAGGACTGGACGTGAATGCAGTAACCATGGGAGCAATAAAGACCATAAGCTGATTGCCGATAAAACTCAAGGGCTTTACGGTTTCAATCATCATGATTGCTAGAGGCGTGAGGCGGAACCGCACTACCTTTTCTGCAATCTTTGTACAGAGTTCAACCTTGCGATTCTCAGTCAGGTCGGAAGCAAACATCCAGTTCCTTGGCTGCCCGCACCTCGTCAAGCCTCCTCACCGGTGTGGAATACGGGGCGCGACGCAGCATTTCAGGGTTAATCTTGGCCTCTTGCATTATTCGGCCGATGACCTTGGCAAATTCCTCGAGTGTTTCAACAGATTCGGTTTCCGTAGGTTCAATCATCAGCGCTTCGGGTACAATCAGGGGGAAGTAGATGGTAGGGGCATGGAAGCCGTAATCCAGCAGGCGTTTGGCAAGGTCGGTTGTCTTGAGTTTATACTCACGCAGTGATTTGCCCGAGGCCACGAACTCGTGCATGCAGTGTTGGGGGTGCGGTATTTCCAGTATGTCTTTAAGCAATTTCTTAAGATAGTTCGCGTTCAGGATGGCGTTGCGGGAGACATCTGTAATGCCGGAAGCCCCCAGCATCCTTACGTAGACGTAGGCGCGAACCATTACCAGGAAGTTGCCGTAGAATCCATGCAGTTTGCCGATGGTGTGCGTTTTGTCGTAATTCAAGCGGTAGACATCATCATTCTTTTCCACCACAGGTATGGGCAGGAAGGGCTGTAGTTCAGGGCACACACCCACCGGACCTGACCCCGGACCTCCACCTCCGTGCGGAGAGGAAAAGGTTTTATGCAGGTTGAAATGCATGAGATCGAAACCCATATCCGCAGGTTAAACTATTCCCATCAACGCGTTGAGATTGGCGCCGTCCAGGTAGGC
>JAUVJT010000191.1 GCA_030592225.1 Candidatus Stahliibacteriota bacterium
CTAACAGACCGACGGTTCTACACCTGTGATGTTTTTTTCGTTTCGGGGAAACCGAGGCGAGTTTATTTTCTTTTCTTTTTCTTCTTGCGTTTCTTCTTGCTCTTGTGAGAAACCTTGCCTGCACGCGCCAGCCGGGGATCAACTCCCCCACCCTTCATCATGCTGCTCATGCGCTGCATCTCATCCATCTGTTTTATGAGTTGGTTGATGTCGGCGGGGGTGGTGCCTGATCCGCGCGCGATGCGCAGCTTGCGGCTGCCGTCGAGCAAATCAGGATTACGCCGCTCTTCGGCAGTCATGGAAAGGATGATGGCCTCGGTGCGTTTGATTTCAGCCGGGTCAAAATCCGCCGCGCTCATCCCGCCCGTCATCCCTGCAGGGAGCTTTTCCAACAGTTTTGACAGGTCGCCCATCTTTGCAAGCTGCTTCATCTGAACGAGAAGGTCTTCAAAGTTGAGGCGTCCCTCCATTAGCTTTTGGGCAAGCTCGGCGCTCTGCTTCTGGTCCACCACCAGCTGCACCTGCTCGACAACGCTTGCGACATCACCCTCGCCCAGAATACGCGCCGCGATGCGGTCGGGGTGGAATACCTCGAGGTCTGCGAGCTTCTCGCCCGTTCCGATGAAATAGATGGGCACCCCGGTTACGTGCCTGAAGCTTATAGCCGCACCTCCCCGCGCATCGCCGTCAAGCTTGGTAAGGATGCCGCCTGACACTGTAAGCTGCGCGTGAAAATCCTGGGTCTGGCGCAGAGCGTCCTGGCCGACCAAACCATCGAGGACAAGGAAGGAGTACGATGGTTCGAGTTTAGATTTGATTTCTACAAGTTCGGTCACCATATCCTCGTCTATGTGCAGCCGACCGGCGGAGTCGATGATGACTAGTTGGTTGCCGACCTTACGGGCATGTTTGAGCGCTGCCATGCAGGTGTCTATATTGCGGGACCTGGGTTTTGGCGGTGAAAAGAAATCAACCTTGGCTCTGGCGGCAAGGGATTCAAGCTGTTCAACCGCTGCAGGACGCTTGATGTCGGCGGCGACCAGCAGGGGCTTGCGGGAAGCGTACATCTTTGCAAGCTTTGCAGCCATGGTAGTTTTGCCCACGCCTTGAAGACCGAGAAGCAGAATGACGGTGGGCGGCTTTGCAAACTCCAGCTTCTCCGTCTTGCCTCCCAGGAATGCAGTAAGCTCATCGTAGATTACCCGCAGCGCCTGCTTGCCTGGCTGAAGAGAGGTGTATATATCGGCGGTGTCCAGTTTCTCTTCGAGTATGGAGATGAACGCCTTGGCCGCCTTGTAGTTGACGTCAGCCTCGAGTAAGGTTACCCGCAGTGTGCGCAGGAACTCGGCAATTTCCTTTTCGGACAGGCTACCCCGACCAACCAGTTGCCGCTTGATTTTTACAAACGCATCTTTAAGTAAATCGAACATACTAACTATAGTTTAGTGAAATAGCCCCTCAAGGCAACCCCTTGATAGTTTGGAGTGCAACGACCGTGTCGTTGCGATAGATTTCAGAATGCAACAAGGCGCTTGCTGGACTCCAAGTAGAAATTTGCACCCGCAGAGCGGACTCTCCATGGAAGGAGGGGACTTCGCATTTTGATATTTGACCGAAGGGCGACGGTAACGGAGCAAATGTCCCGTGGTCTACCTCCCCTTCTACTCGGCCAGGCTGCGGCCCGCATTTCCCATCATCTGGATGAGGCGTTGATGATTTCTCAACTGAGATAGACAGACTGATGAAGGAAGTTGACAATCCCCAGAAACGCAATAGTATTGGGGAGCTAGGTATGAGAACCTATCAGCGAGGCAAACGCTGGTGGGGTGACTTCTCATGCAAAGGGAAAAGAATCCTGAATCTTGCCAACGTAGCTCAGTTGGTAGAGCAACGCTTTCGTAAAGCGTAGGTCGGTGGTTCGAATCCACTCGTTGGCTTTTCATTAAGTCCACTGTTTCCATGGTTTGCGAACGTCGGCCATTCATTTCTTTTCTTCGGGCCGACCTGACGCGTAGCGAGCGACCAAGGATTGCGAACGTCGGCCTCTACGTTTATGAGATGTGGATAAATCCTCACCTTTGACGTGAGAGATTGGGTGAGGGTGTTGAAAACACTCGTGGCGATCCCATAGCGCCAGACATTGACTCATTCTGCTCTGAGATTGCTTCCCTTCCCCGTTTCCGTTGAAACGGATAGAAGGTTGCAATGACGGAGCGAGGCTAAAAGTCCACTATCCTCCGCGCTCCGGCGTAGCGGCGTTCATAGTAAACGTTGTCCACCCAGCGGATTACTATCACCCCCTTGGACGACGAGGCGTGCGCCATCTTGCCGTCCCACAGGTAGATGCCCACGTGGTTGATGGTCTTCGAGCCGCCGGTCTTAAAAAAAACCAGGTCGCCCATCTTCAGGTCGCTGCGTCTTACCGGTCTGCCCATCTTTGCCTGCTTGCTGGCCGAGTGGGGGAGCCTGGTATCAAAATCGGCAAAAACAGTCATGGTGAAGCCTGAGCAATCGGTGCCCCGGGGGGTCGAGCCTCCGTATACGTAAGGGGCGCCCTTGAACTTGTGGATTTCTGAAACCAGCCGATCTCTCTGTGGCGTTTTGGTGCTTTGGCGCGGGACGCAGCCCGCCAGCAGCAATACTGTAATCCCCAGCGCGATGCGAGCCAGCCGAATCCTGTCCATTACTCCAACAGGGAGCCTATCTCCATCTGGAGCAGTTTGTCGATGTTTGCAAGGTTGCCCACGTGGTAGAACTGGAGCATGCCCCGGGTATCGATAATCATGTGGGTGGGGATGTTCTGCACCTCGAACAGGGTGTAAAGGGTGCCTGGCTGGTCTGCGTACATCTCGTAAAGGAAGGTATTTGTCTTGAGAAATTCCCCTATGACTTCAGTGGGTTCGGTTGAGATGCCGATAAACACTACGTTCTCGTTATCCTGGTAATCTCGCACCAACTGATTAAGTTTTGGCATCTCTTCCTTGCATGGGGCGCACCAGGTGGCCCAGAAATTGATGACTATCACCTTGCCCGCGAAATCAATTACGTGAGCGGTATCGCCTGTAAGTGTAGTCATGGGGAAATCCGGGAGCGGGATATTCATCCTGTGACGCAGGGATATCTTTACCTGCTCTTCTTCTACCCACTCTACGAACCCTTCGGTATCGCCGTGATCCAGAAGGTAGAGATCTTCGAGCGCCTTTTGTATGCCGCGATCCTGCGGCTGCAGTATCATGATGTTTAAGAGCGCTGTCTGCCGGGCTGGCAGATTGCCGGCCTTCTCGCTCACGGTCAGCATACGTCGGTAGAGTTCTTCCTCGTAGGCGGGAACAAGAACCAGCAGGGAATCGGCGGTAATAAGTTCCGCTACGGCTTCTGTGTATTTGCCGTACTTGAATGAGAGCCAGCCAAGGGCGGTGTAAAGGGTGGCCTGGGTTTCAAGCATCATGGAGCGGCGCTCACTCAAGTCGCGCCACCAGTAGGTGTTGCGATAGTAATCGGCGTTGATTCCAGCTATTGCTTTCTTCAGCCATTTTGAGGCCTCTGCGAAGTTTTTGTTCTTGGCTGCGGCGGCTTCGGCAAACAGCACGGCGGCGTCCGGCCCTTCGGAATTCTTTACTGCATTGCGGTAGTACCCGGCCGCGGTTTTCCAACTGCGATCCTTGTAGTATTCGGCCAGTTGGATGTTTATTTCGGTGTCATCGGAATATTTTTTCTGCCATTCGAGCATCTCAGCGGCCCAGAGAGCGGTTGGCTGCTCGTACTTGATTTGAAGCATGGTGACGATGAACGCAGTCGCCAGGCTGGACTCAGGAAAGTTTTTGATGAAACCGGTCGCAAGGTCCTCCACCCGGTCCTCGCGCCGACCGGCCAGGGCGTAGGTCATGATAAGAAAGTATCCGGTTTCCTTTGCTGCGCCGGCAAGCAGGGGGAATACGGTTCGTTCGTACTCGCCCAGACGCTGAGCTGATTGTGCAATAAAGGTGTAGATGGAGTTCTGGTAGTCGAACCACAGGTCGCTGGCCGGGTATTCCTGGGCGCAGAGCGCCATGAGTTCCGCACCCTTATTCCCGGACTCCTGGGAGATGATAAAGAATTCCATCGCGGCAAAGCGCAGGGTTTCCAAAGCGTCCGGTTTAGCGGCCAACA
>JAUVJT010000183.1 GCA_030592225.1 Candidatus Stahliibacteriota bacterium
GCAACGCTGCATGGTCGCTGGGTGAAATTGGAGACAGGCGAGCGATTCCTTTTCTAATGGAATCACTTGCGGATTCCGATCGCCGCGTTCGTGAGAATGCCACCGAAGCCCTGGGCAAGCT
The DNA here is from genome assembly GCA_030592225.1 of Candidatus Stahliibacteriota bacterium. GTDB lineage: Bacteria > Hydrothermota > Tepidihabitantia > B3-TA06 > B3-TA06 > B3-TA06. The sequence goes on from JAUVJT010000183.1 coordinate 122, forward strand.
CGGGGCAAAAGAGGCGGTCGCGGTCCTACTCCAGCGTCTGGGCTCGCTTTCCGGATCTGAACGTCACAAAACCCTTACGGCGCTGGCGCAAATAGCCGATCCCCGTGCCACCGACATTCTCGCTCAGGCCGCCGCCGATCCGGACGTTCCCAACCGTCACCTTATTGCACAGGCGCTGGGACAAATAGGCGACACCGCCGCCGTGCAAACCCTTATCAAGCTGTTGGATGATTCACGCTGGACGGTTCGCGCCAAGGCTGCGTGGTCACTGGGAATGCTGGAAGACGGACGCGCTGTAGTACCCCTTGAGAATAAAGCCGCCGACAAAAAGTCGGAGGTCAGACAGGCTGTGTTCGAGGCGCTGGGACGCATCGGCGACATCTCGTCTGAGGATATTCTAATCTCAGGCCTTGCCGATGAAAACGATCTGTGCGTGATGGCCGCGGCCCATGCCCTTGGACTCATGGGAAGCAAGAAAGCGGTTGCGCCCTTAAGTGCGCTGATGAATGACCCGGAGCCGCCGGTTCGCGAACAAGCGGCGTTTGCACTAGGTGCAGCGGGCGACCCTGCAGGTGCACCCGCGCTGCGCGCAAGGATCACCGATGCCGCCTGGGAAGTTCAGGACAGAGCGGTTACCTCGCTGGGCTGGCTGCGCGACACCTCCTCGGTCAACGTAATGCGGACGGTGCTGGTTCACAAGTTCTGGAGCATTCGTCTGGCCGGGGTGCAGACTCTGGGGTTGATAGGAGTACCCGGCGCGCTGTCCATGGTAGAAGGACGATTTTCAGACCGGCATGCAGACGTGAGACGCTGGGCCTACCTGACGGCGTCGAAGCTGGGTGGCGAGAGCACCCTTGCCGGACTTAAAAAAGAAAATCCTTCCCCTGAGATGCTTGAGGCGGCTGAGATTCTTACGGGGAAGAAGGAGAGCCTTTCGGCATGGAACGGTGATTTGACCGAGGAGCGCCTGCAGATATTGATGCTGCTGGGAACCGACGACGCCCGCGCCATGCTGACCTCGCTACCCCTGCCAGCCGATAAGCCTGAGCTGGCAGAACTGAGGATCATAGCCCTTCGCAACTGGTAACGCGACTGGAATTTAAGTATTAACATTTCAACGAGCATGCTCGTGGGGCTTGACAAAGAGTACATCGTGTGCAAAATAACATAAACTTCATGCAAGGAGGATAGATGAAGAAAATAGTATTCCTGACCATAACGGTTGTAGCTCTGACGTTCATGATCGTCGGCTGCGATATGGCCGAGAAAAATCTGGAAGCAATCAAGGAAATGGTGCTTGCTGACGAGGTATGGTTCGATGCCAACACCGAGGTTGACTCCACCGGAGGCGGAAGCATGATCCTCGGAGACACTGCCAGTGGAATACTCTGGTGGCGCACCGCGCAAACCCACGACGAGCCGATAATCGATATCCAGATTGATGGAGATTCCGGCTGGGTGGAATGGAGCCGGGGTAACTTCGGCAGTGTGGCTATATGGGCTTTCGTACCTGACAGCAACAAATGGTTCTTCTGGGAAAAAGACCTTGAGGAAACGGCAAAACTCAGAGGTATTTACCGCAAAACCGGTAGCGACGCCGATCCAAATCGCGGCTGGGTCTTAGAAAAGGTCTCGTGCGCGGTGGGAGCTTCAACCAACGGAACCGTCAATATTGACAGCTTCCACATAACCAGTGCCGAAACCGGTTACGATTTCACCGTTTCGGATCCCCTGAACACGTACTACGATCTTACCGAAAATATCGTAACCTTTAAGGCTCAAGAAGAAGTGACCGTAACCCTGTACTCCAACAATACCGAGACCGATGCATTCATGCATACCTTTGTCCTGGCCTGGCCTTTCTACATCCGCGGCCCGTTCGATAATATGGATGACGGAGTACACGAAGGCACCTGGAACATTCAAGCCATCCCCTTCCCGAGATGGGTCATCTTTGACGTGATGAAAAAAACCACTTTATACGATTCAGACGGCGAATACGACTTCAGCGGAATCCTGTTCCCCTACTACATCACTCCATAGTGATCTGTCGAATTTAAAAAAGGCGCTGGTTATCAGCGCCTTTTTTTACGGGAGGATTTCTAGTACACCTCTACGAACTTGGCGGTCAGGCTTGAATTCCCGAACTCAAACCTGAGGAAGTAAACCCCGGAATGCAGCACAGGCAGAGTGACCGCATGGGTGCCGGATACAACGAGGCCTTCATGGAGGATTGCAACCTTCCGGCCGCAGGCGTCGAAAAGCTCAAGTGAAGCGTAACCGGACTGGGAAGTACTGAAACTAACCGTGCGATCCAATATCTTGAGAGCATCAGGAGCAAGGGCAGGCTTGGTATCTTCCGTGATTGCCGATGGTTCCTCGACAGGCAAAGGCAGTGAGATGTAGGAAGGGTGCCCGGCTTCCGAGTAGATGCGGTTCTCGGCGATAAGGGTCTCCTCGTCGTCCCGCTTGAATGCCGCCCCGGTGTTGGGGTTCGGCTCAAACCTGCGGTAGTTGCTGGACGCGACCGCGACCCTGATGCGATGTCCCTCGGCAAAGGTTATCGCAGAAGACCACAGGTCTACTTCAAACTCATAGATTGAATCAGGTATGAGAAGTTCCTCGGAATCAAAGAGCGGGGCTGAGGAGTGATACCGCGCCCGCAGGATGCCGTCGCCCACCAGCATGGAACGCCCGTCAGGGTAGACATCGGTAATACGCACCGACCAGTCGGTGTCCGTGCGGTCAGACGACGCCCACAGATGCGCGGTTATCTTGCCCGCCACCACTAAAGGCTCGGCAAGTTCCTCTGAGGTATAGGTTATGATCCCGGGCATGACCTCTATCCCCCGCTGATCCATGGGCCCGGCGTCCAGCACCAGATTACGGCCGCCAACAGTGTGCACAGGGATGCGGGGATCGTAATCGTATCGGCGGTTTGCCGACTCCACCTGGGGAGGTACGGAATCGAGCGAGCCATCCTTGTACAAATAGAGGTAAAACTCCTCTGACGGCAAAGGCCAGGTATCGGCCTCTAGCCAGGTATTTTCGACTTCGGTAACGCCTGAAGCCGGATCGCCCATCTGGTAGTATTTGACGCAAGGCTCAACCATGATGCCGTTTTTTGCACCCTTGAGCCAGTAATCGAACCAGCGAAGGCTTTCTTCCATGTAGTCGAACGAAGCATTGGACGGGTAAAGCAGGTCTCCAGGGTCGTTGTCCCCGAGCGTGCCGTGCGTCCACGGACCGACAAGCAGCTTCTGGTTACCTCGCGCCCCCTCGCCTCCACCGGCCTGAAGATTGGAGTACGCACCAAGATTGCCTTCCAGAAAAAGATCGTACCAGCCGGCGAAGTGATAGATGGGAACAACCACGCTGTCCCAGCGTTCGGCAAGATTGATCCTTTCCCAGGCGGTATCGTATCGAGGATGCTCGTCGAACAAGGAAAGCATGTAGCTGGCCTGCTGGGCAAAAAGCCACATTTCGATGTCGAACTTGCGGAACTCGCCGCCCGGAAACACCGCGTAGTGATAAAGGCTGGGCACGGCGACCATGACGAACTGACAGACAAGATGGGGAGGTGCGGCTCCCGCCATCATGTACTGTGTTATGCCATCGGCTGAAGCACCCCAGGTTCCTATCTTGCCGTCGCACCACGACTGCTCAGCCACCCACTCAACGCAATCGCAGCCGTCGCGCTTAACCTCACCCCAGGCGTCGTCCATGAAAACCGAGTCAATCCCTTCCGAATCATAGCGCCCCCGGGTGTTCTGCACCACCAGGGTGTAGCCGTTCTCATCGGTGAACACCCCTGCGGCAGATGCGTAACTACCCAGACTGTAAGGAGTACGGATAAGCACCGTGGGCCAGGGGCTGTCATCGGTGTCGGGCAGATAAACGTCGGTGGCCAGCTTTATGCCGTCGCGCATCTCGACCATGTGAGTCGCCTTGGAGTAGGCTGAGAGCACGGTGGACGAAAGGACAAGGACTGATACTGCAAAGAACTTACCAAATCTCATGTATCCTCCATTTGTTAATTGGAATATCTTAGGTACCTCAAGAGGTATGTCAAGAACAATCAACCTCCTTGCGGCCTAACTCCCGACGTTCGCTTTCCTTCGGTCAAACCGCCGATTAACTCTTGTATCATAACTGGATCAGCTAATCTGGGATGTGCGCTA
>JAUVJT010000071.1 GCA_030592225.1 Candidatus Stahliibacteriota bacterium
ACCGGTGTGTCAAGCGGGATTGGTCAAAGATTGGATTTGCAGGTCAGTCAGTTTTTTGCTTTTCTGCAGAAGTTAGCAGTTTACCATATATAAAAAGCCGCGCGGAGCCGGCACTCTCTCGAATGGGGTCCGCGCGGCGGTCCTGACAGACCTTAAGTTTCAACTTCGAGCTGTTTTTTTTTCGTCTTACCTCCTTTACCTTTATGGGTTGCAGGAATCAGCGGCAGGAGGTGGTTTTATTCCTCAGGTCAGTCGTCAACGCCCACGCACTCGTCTATGTCACCAACGCTTTCGAAGGTTTCGTATTGTTCCGGCGGTATCTGGCATCCGCACATCTGTCCGATATCGTTGATGAGTGATGGTGCGTCCTGGGGCCATGATTTGCCGCCCAGGCCGTCTAACTGAGTGGTATCGTGTACCTCTGAGAGAGGAACGTTTGCCCATTGGGCGACTGCGTTGTGGACATCGGCCATGGTGCAATCGGCGAGCGCCGGGCTTGCGAAAACGCCCAGAAATGCGATTACACCCAGCAGTAAAGCTATACGCTTCATTTTGTACTCCTTGGTTTTAGATTGGGGATTTAGTCTGCCAGGGAAATTCGCTTTGCCCAACGCCGGGTTTCTTCGGCTTCCCTTTTCAATCCCAGGCGCACGTGGCTTTTCTGCACTCGCTCCAATAGGCCTTTAAGACCTGCAAGCTTGAACCCCTTTTTCTTTACCGTTTTCCTCAAACTCTCGTGTAGATAACGGAACCAATCCTCGTTGTTAATCGCTTCAGCCTTTGTCAAGGCCTCTTCATAAAAGCCCCTGGCTTTCTTCCACGGCCCGCTGAAAACGGTTTTGTCCGCAAGGAGTACGTTGATTTTACATAAAATGCCGTCCGATTCAACCTTTTTGGCCAATACAACGGCTTCGTTAAGAAGGGAATTGGCTTTTCTTGTTTTCTTCAGGTTTATATGAACCAGTGCAAGGTCGCACGTTACCAGGGCGCGGTTCTTGGTATCTTCGAGTTCCCCGAATAGCTCCTCCGCTTTCTGGAGTGCAGGCAGGGCTTTGGAAAACTTGTTTCGTTTTAGATATATTGAACCCCTTCGGAAATGAGCGCTGGCCTTAAGATTTTTGTCGTTTTTCTGTTCCGCTAATTTCTCAAGTTGCTTTACACTTGCAAGCGCATCCTGCGTTTTTCCGTCCTCCATGTACGAAAAGGCCATACGGCTATAGCAAACCCCGAGCATCCGTTGTTCTTTTATTTTCTCCAGGCGTATGCACACTTTCCTCAAGACGTCAAGGGCGCGCACGTGGTTGCCCCGACGCTGGTCGAGTTGGGCCATATTCAAAAGAGGCGGACACTGCAGACGCGTATCGTCGTTCATCCTGGCAATGGTAAGCGCCTCGCTCCACGCCCGGTCGGCGGCGGCGTAGTCGTTCATGCGGAAAAAGACATGCCCCAGGGCAATGGCGGCACCGCAGATGATACGGTAATCCCCTGCGGCGCGTGCATGAATGCGAGCTTCCTCCGCGTACGCTCGAGCGCGCTTCAGCTCCCCCTTGCGGCACAGCGCCTCTGCGGCTACGCGGTTAAGTTCGGCCTGGTGACCTTGTGTAAGCTCGTACTTTAACCCTTCCCGTGCCAGCTGCAGCGCCTTTTCGGTCTCGCCGTTTTTTAAGGCGTCACGAGCTTCTTCTACCACATTGTTTAACGTCGATTGCTCCATCGCCGGTTCTCCTTCTGGCATCGCTAGACGTGCGTTTACCGTCGTATATCAGAATATAGGCAAAAACCTCAACTTGTCAAGCTTTTTATTTGCTATTCGCTGTGAGCAAAAAAACGCGGGAATGTCAAGGCCGCTTCCTGTATATCCAGCGAGGTGTTCGGTCAACGTGATTATCCCATCGTTGTGCAACCAGGGGGAAGTTATATGGCCGGATTGCTGCCGTTCAGTCCTTGAAGGAAACGAGACATCGGTATCCCGAGGGGTACGGCTCCCGGCGAGGTTACTTTACGTAGACGAACTTCCCGGTCTCTCTGCTGTGATGCGTTCTGATTTCCCAGAAGTAAACGCCCTGGCCAATCGCGGGGTTGCAGGTTATCTCACCATTAGCATCAGTCCTGCCTGCGTCCCGGTAAACCAGGCTGCCTGAAACGTCGTAAACATCCAACCTGTAGTTTGTTGCACCGGGTGCGGCAAATCGAATTGCGCCGTGCTGAATCGGTGAGGCTTTCAGCGAGACGGGTTCTGCGGATTCTGCGTCCACACCTACAATAATTTCTCTGAACACGGCGTTGCGGGAGTTTATCCTGAGAATCTTGCCGATGTCGGAATTAAGGGTGTCGGCGGTTTCGATGATGTTATCCCACACCTGCTGGGTGGCGGTGCCGGGATAGGCGGAGTAGACCAGTGCGGCGAGACCCGCGACTTGGGGGGTGGTGAAGGAGGTGGCAGTACCCGAACCGTAGGTGTTGGCAGGTTTGGTGGTAAGGCCGCTCGGGGAGTATATCTGGGCGTTGATACCGTAGTTGGAGTTTTCCCATCTTTCGTCATCTGAAGTAGTGGCTCCAACGCCCATAACCTTGGGGTAGGCTGCGGGATAGAAGGCTTCATCCTTGTTATTGTTGCCTGCGCCGGCGCACGAGAAAACGCCTCTGTCCCATGCGCTGTTTAGTGTCCATTCCAGGCCTACGTTTCCGTAAGCGCCAAAGCTCATGCTGATGACGTTTGCTCCGTTGTCCACTGCGTAATTGATGGCGTTGATGATTACGCTTGAGGGCGCGCCGCCTTCATCAGGAAACACCCGTATCGCCATAAGATGAGCGCCGCCAGCCATACCTGCGATGCCGACATTGTTGTCAATCCTGGCAGCGGCATAACCGCAGCAACTGGTTCCGTGGCCGCGCAGATCGTGGTAGTTGGAATCGTCGTCAACGCTGTTGTAGCATCTGTAAAGGTTCTCGTTCAAATCCTCGTGGGTGGTGTCAACACCCATGTCAAGCACGGCGACTGTCGCACCTTCGCCTCTGGTTGAATTCCAAGCCCAGTCGGTTTCGGTAAGGGTCTTATCCCATTGATCGCCGAACATGGGGTCGTTGGGGGTGTAGGGGTCGTCAAAGGTATCAGGGGGCGGGGCAAAGCTCTCCACGACCTCTTCGTCCCATCCCGGGATAGGATACAGGAGCGCGTTGGGTTCGGCCTGTTTTACCCACGGCTGAATCTGGAACATCCTTAACTGCTCGGCAGTCGTCCTTGATTCTTCAGGAAAGGTCAGCACGTAGAAATCCCCGAATAGCGCCATCGTCTCCTGCGAAGGGTTGGGGTAGGTTATCAATCCGGCAACTTCCAGCCCATGTTCCGCCGCGAATTCGGTAAGCGCCTGGGAATCCGAAGTTCTGACAATAAACTGGTTGGGTACCACGTCCGCCGCTGTGATGCCTGCGGGAAAGAGAAGCACTCCAAGGGCCGCTCCCACCATACAAAGAACACTGCGTTTACGCATTTGGCCTCCTTGGCTTATGAAGCATTATATGGTAGATGTCAACGCAGGTCAAGCCCTGGCCCTCCTCAATTTCACCTCAGTCTCAAGATGATACAGGACTTATCTTGTTATATTGAAGCTTGCTTTACTTTGCGACCACAGTCCTGGTCGAAATTTCTCGTTCACCGGTCGCCACTCGGATAAAATACACGCCTGCCGAAGCTTGCGACGCATCCCAGGTCAAGGTGTGCTCGCCTGCACTCAGCGTACCATTGTAGATATTCTCCACCAATCTGCCGGAAGCGTCGAACACCGTCAGTTGAACGCACCCGGTCTGGGGGACAGAGAGCCTGAGAAAGGTCTTGCCCGCAGCGATTGAGGTTGTCTTCAAGCTGAGAGCCAGGGGCAGGATTTCCTGTTCGGCAACGGCTACCGGCATCTGGTTGCCTAAATCCAGTGTCGCGTCGCCCAGGATGCACATGCCCATGAACCACGATTGAAGAGCTTTCGAGTAGCCGTAGTTGGCGATCCAGAAGTTGGTCCATTCCTTGAATGAATCCCCCCAACTCATATCAGCGGCAAGGGCGGTGTTGAACTCCGAAAAGAACAGCATGGAGCCGGTTTTGGTGGTGCCCAGCGAGGCCAGTCCGTTGCCAAAAAAATGATAAAGACTGCCCATGCAGTTTTGCTCGACCCAGCGGGCGTTGGAGCAGGCGAACAGGTTGTAGAACCCGTACTGCGGGTCAACGTAGGGTATTTTCCAGTTGTGAAACATGTCGGGAGCAGGCCAGTTTGCCTTGTGGAGGTAGTGGGCCTCGGGTGAGGAGTGCGAGCATATCGTGACGAAAAGGCCATCTTCGGAGATGAGATCCTCGTACTCGCCGGCGTCAGTAATCATGGAATCGCGGATTTCTTTATAGTCGTTAACGACAAGATTCATTTTTTCGTCGTAGAAGCTTTCTCTCCAGTCCTGATCTATAAAGAAAATTCCTTTGGAAGGCAGAGCGAAATCACCCTCGCGGTAGTCGTGTGCGCGCTGGAAGTAGTCGTGGTAAAGGGTCATCTCGTCCTCAAGGGTGATATTTGCGGCGTTGATGCGCGAGACCCATATCTCGGCCTGCTTGTTGCCGGAGTGGGAATCATACATGCCGTCGGTGCCTTTGGCCAGTGGACCGTGACCGGCATATATCGAGTCGTCGTGCCAGTCGCCGTCCAGATCGGAGAGGAAGAGGTCGCAGGGGAAGTCCTCGTACCAATCCTCATCAGGATCGAATTGACCGTTGTCGTTCCAGTCGTCATTCATCTGGAACCACGCCACGGGCAAATTACCCACCAGCACCGCGCCTGCCAGACCATCGGAAAGCTTATCAGCCAGGTAATCCCTTAAATCCTCTGCCGTGCCTGTGATGGAGTAGACGCTTTGCTCCACACTGTAGCCGCGCGCTTCCAGGTCTTCTACGTACCGGTTGAGGTCATTCGTGAGCCGGGGTTTTATGTCCTGAGCGACCACCAGACAGATAAGCCCTTTGTCGGCGTGGAATGAGGATGCGTTGAGGTCAGGGGAGGTGCGGATTACGGCAGGTCCCCCTTTGAGCGTACCCATTTGGGGATGGGCAGCCTTCCACTCCTGGTACGAAACGTAGTCGGGATCGGTGCGCGGGTCGCGGGTTACCGTGAGCTTTGAAACGTCAATCTGCGCGTTTGCGCCCAGCACTGCAATGAGCAGTATAAAAATAATCTTCTTCATGTTCACCTCCGAAGTGTAAGAGTAATTCTAAGCCTGGGGTGTACGGTGTCAAGGGTGCGTCGGGCGGAGTCCTGTATTAAGATGTGGGATGCGTTAGGGGTGTTGGGTATTATCTCCTTAGATTTCCAGAGCGCAAGCTCCGAATGATTGTGCAAATACCCTATGAGATGCTAAGCATCTTAAAGGTACGGGTGTTATCTCCTTAAAAACCAGGAACGTATGTTCCTGGATATAGCGAAAATGCCCCGTAGGGGTACGGGTGTTACGAGTGTTGACATCTTCTCCTAGCTGGCTAAACTTTGAGCTATGACTATGGTGAGCCATGAGTGCAGCGAGCTATGAGTGCGGCCGATAGAATCAAGCGTCTGAACGACTATATCGCGCTTCACCCGTCATCGGCGGCGTTTGCGCGTCTGGCCGAGGCTCACGTTGATGCGGGGGAGGTTGAAATGGCGCTGCAGCTCATCGAGCACGGGTTGCGTGCCCATCCCAACTACATCCCCGCACACATCCTGCGCGCGCGCTACCTGATGCGTCAGAACAAACCCTTCAAGGCGGAGGAGGCTTTGCGCGAGGCTTTGAGCGTGGATCCGGCAAACCTTGCAGCGCTCCGTATGCTGTGTGAACTGGAAGCGAAGCGCGAAGCGGCAGGTCGCGGGATGACTGCGCGCAAGCTTGCCGCATTAGATCCTGCAGACCCTCTGGCACTGCGGGTGCTTTCGGAGCAGAAAGAAGCGGCGTCTCCTTTCACCACCCGGAGTGTGGCCGAGTTGTACGAAAGCCAGGGCTATCTTACCGAGGCGCTGCGCATATACCGCGAGCTTGGCAAGCAGCAGCCCGACAACGTGGAACTTGCATCCAAAATCAAAGACCTGGAGGGACGCATAGATGGAACAAAGACTGCGTAAGCTGAAAGCAAAGATGAAGAGGAAAGGGCTTGACGCACTCCTGGTGACCGATTTGCGCAACGTCCGCTACCTTTCAGGGTTCACAGGCTCGAGCGCCGCGCTTTTTGTGGGCAGACGTACGCATTTCTTTACCGATTTCCGCTACCAGGAGCAGTCCAGGAAAGAGGTGAGCGCCAAGGCAATAATCCATATCACCACCAAGGGAGCGGCGGCGGAGCTGGTCTTGCTGCCGGAGCTTAAACAGATCACAAAGATTGGATATGAGGGCGTTCACCTGACCTGTTCTTTGCTGGAAAATCTCAAAAAGAAGCTGAGCAAGGCGGGTAAATTCAAGTGGGTATCTACTGCGAACATGGTGGAGGATATGCGGGTAGTCAAGGAAGCCGAGGAGATTGCGCTTATTGCCAGGGCCGCGTCCATAACCGACAAGGTGTTTGCCGAGATTCTTCCTTTAATCAAACCCGGCGTAAGCGAGATGGACCTCTCAGCCGAAATAATCTACCGGTTCATGCGCTATACCGGTTTGCCCCCGGCGTTCTCCACAATAGTCGCTTCCGGTCCCAACAGCGCCATGCCTCATGCCAGGCCTACCAAACGCAAGCTGCGCAAGGGCGATTTCCTCACCTTCGACATGGGCTGCCAGTGGAAAGGGTATGCCAGTGATTTCACCCGCACCGTGGTGATAGGCAAGGCCACAAAGAAGCACACGGAAATTTACAATGTAGTCCTCCAGGCGCAACAGCGCGCTATTAAGGGCATCCGCGCAAACATCTCGGTCAAAACTGCAGACGCTCTGGCGAGGGACTACATCACGGAAAAAGGCTACGGCGAGTATTTCGGGCACAGCCTGGGTCACGGCGTGGGGCTGAACGTGCACGAGGCCCCGCGGCTGGCAGCGCTGGGCAACGGGAAGATAAAGTCAGGCTCGGTGGTTACGGTGGAACCCGGCATCTACCTGCCCGGATGGGGCGGAGTGAGGATTGAAGATCTGGTGGTGGTTACCGCTCAAGGCGTCAAGATTCTTTCAAAATCGCCGCGTAATAAGTTGGTTGAACTCTAGCAAGGAGATTCCATGAAGCCCGATATCGCATTTATCGAAAAGCTGGTCGAGCTCTTCAGTAAGAACGACATGGGGGAGTTGGAGGTGCAATTTAACCGAAACAAGTGGGTGCGCATAAGCAAGGTCGCCGGAGGAGTTGCCGTCCAGTCAGCTCCCGTAACACCCGCAATCCCTGCGATAGAAACCGAGGAAGGCAAACCTGAAAAACCTGCGCGTCCGGCAAACCTGGTTGCGGTCAAGTCGCCCATGATAGGCACCTTCTACCGCGCTCCCGCTCCTGACGCCCCGACCTACGTCGAGGTTGGCGATACGGTTAAGCCGGGCACGGTGGTGTGCATAGTGGAGGCGATGAAGCTCATGAACGAGATAGAGGCCGAGTCCTCGGGCAAGATAGTCGAAATCCTGGTTGATAATGAGTCCCCGGTGGAGTATGGGCAGGAGATGTTCCTGATAGAACCGAGCTAGGCCATGTTCACCAAGGTTCTTGTAGCCAATCGGGGGGAAATAGCGGTTCGCATCATCAGGGCGTGCAAGGAGTTGGGTGTTGACACGGTTGCGGTTTACTCCGAGGGCGACGCCGACGCTCTGCACGCCCGACTGGCCGACGAGGCGGTATGCATCGGCCCGGCGCTCTCTGCCGAAAGCTATCTCAAGGTGACCCATCTCATAAGCGCTGCCGAGGTCTCCGGTTGCGAGGCCATTCACCCAGGGTATGGATTTCTTGCCGAGAACGCTGCGTTCGCCCGGATGGTCTCGGAATCCGGTCTTGTATTCATCGGTCCCACACCGGACAACATCAACAAGATGGGCAACAAGAGTTTGGCCAAGGTCACCATGCGTGCCGCGGGTGTGTCCGTTATCCCCGGCTCCAAGAAGGATCTGACCGGTCTTCCCGAGGCGCGCAAGCTGGCTGCCGAGTACGGCTACCCGGTGCTGGTCAAGGCGGCGGCGGGCGGAGGAGGCAAGGGGATGCGGCTGGCGCACGACGAAAAGGAGCTTGAAACCGGCTACAAGATGGCCAAGGCCGAGTCAAAGGCCGCGTTCGGCGACGATAGGCTCTATTTGGAAAAATACATCGAAAGACCGCGCCACATTGAGATTCAGATCATGGCCGACAACTACGGCAAGACCGTGCATCTGGGTGAACGCGAGTGCTCCATCCAGCGCCGTCACCAAAAGCTCATCGAGGAATCACCCTCCCCTGCCGTCAACGAAGCCTTGCGCAAAAAGATGGGCGCTGCCGCAGTGTCGGCGGCCAAAACCATCGGCTACCGGGGCGCGGGAACGGTGGAGTTTCTGCTCGACCCGAAAGGCGACTTCTTTTTCATGGAGATGAACACCCGAATCCAGGTTGAGCATCCGGTTACCGAGATGGTTTCAGGCTACGACCTGCTCAAGGAACAAATCAAGGTGGCCGCTGGCTCCAAACTCTCCATCCGCCGCGACGTGAACAAGCCCAACGGACATTCCATCGAGTGTCGCATCAACGCCGAGGACCCGGACCGCGACTTTATGCCCACCCCGGGCAAAATTAGCTTCCTTCATCTTCCCGGCGGCCCGGGCATCCGCGTAGACTCACACATATTTGCCGGCTACGTTGTCCCGCAGTATTACGACTCGCTTATCGCCAAGATTATCTCGCACGGGCGAACCCGGGGCGAGGCCATAGACCGCATGCGCCGCGGGCTTGAAGAGTTCTACATCGAGGGTGTCAAAACCACCATACCGTTCCATCTTAAAGTCTTAGCCGACCCCGAGTTCATCGCCGGTAACCTGCACACCGGCTTCATCCCCGAGATGGCCGAGCGGCTCAAGGCAAAGAAGTAACCCTCCAGAAATCAGAAATTAATAAGAAGCGCCCCGTAAGGGGCGCTATTGATTTACCTGTTCATCTTGACAAGGAAGGTAAAAAGGGTATTATTTTGATATGAGTCAGAAACTTGCGTAGGGCTTGACACGTAAACAGATGTGGTTACAATTATGAAGAGGCGATTTTATGAGTACCCATGATTTTTTCGACAAGCGAGGAGAACAATCTGAGATCAAAGCCAGAATCGTGGCGAAATACTTTAAGGTTTGGGCAGAAATAGTAATACCTTCGGTAAAGAAACGCGACAAGCGAATTGCGTATATTGATCTTTACGCTGGACCGGGACGTTATGATGATGGTTCTAAGTCAACGCCCCTTAAAATTTTAGAGACGGCGATAGAGAGCAACGATATAAGAAATATGTTAGTATCGCTTTTTAACGACAAGGACGATAGACATGTAAATTCACTGGAGAATGCGATAAAATCCCTACCAGGGATTGAAACTCTCGAATACGAACCCAAATTGTATAATGTGGAAGTAGGTGAAGAAATCGTCAAGATGTTTGAGGAGATGAGGTTTGTACCTACTTTTTTCTTTATCGACCCGTGGGGTTACAAGGGGTTATATTTGAGTTTGATTAAATCCGCACTTAAGGATTGGGGTTGTGATTGTGTGTTTTTCTTTAACTATAATCGTATTAATTCAGGGCTAAATAATAGTAAGGCCTACATTCAACGTTGAAGTGCAACACTAAGGTTAGCGACTTCGAGGGGTGTTTTGAAGCCCAGGCACTTCCTGGGTCTGTTATTAAGCCATGACTCTATCAACCTGATATCCTCGTCACTGATTATAGCGAAGTCAGTCTTCTTTGGCAAGTATTGCCTGATGAGTCCGTTGGTGTTCTCGTTGGTGCCGCGCTGCCACGAAGAGTAAGGATCGCA